>JAKAPY010000131.1 GCA_021811925.1 Thermoplasmata archaeon
CCATCTCCCCGGCCACTCCCCACTTCGGCGAACCTTCGATGAAAGTACCTTCGGGGACAGTAGCCGTGAACACAAAGGGGGTCGTCCCAGGCGGACAATTCGTATCGTTCCAGGCCGCAATAAATTCGGCGAGCTCCATCTCACTCTTCAGCATAGTGAATGCCGAAGGCGCATCCGTATTCACTGTTGGAGTCCAGGGTCTCACTGTCTTCGCGGGAACATCCGGGACAGGCTTGCAAATGGCAGGCAACGCACCGGCTTCATCTGCCTACCCGGCCGGCTGGGTGTATGTATCCGCAAACGTATTCAATTCAAGCACCAACAAGCAGTTCTCTTGGACAGCCCAGCTTTTCGTTGACGGCTCATCTTCCTATTTCTACAACCTCTCCGTCCCCGAAGCCTTCCAGTATGCAGGAATATCCGTTTCAGGACCCTCTGTCCAGGGAAAGTCAGGCTACTTCACAGACATGGTGTTTTCCTCATACCAGATACCAATAATCATCCCCGGCTACAACCCAATGGAAGGGTACGGGCAGGGGTCGGGCCTGCTTGTCAACCTCCTGCAACCATTCACAATACTCACCGGTCAGATACAGTTGAATAACTGGAACACACCCGAAGTGGGAATACTAAGCTACCAGATCAACGCGATGAACTACTACGGCACCACCACGTCCACATGCAAGGGATTCTTCCAGCTGGGAGTGGATCTCAATCCGAACGGATACATTTCCCCCTGGTATGTGGCAGGTACGAATTGCTTCGCACACTATTTCCTGCCATCTAACAATCCTGCGGTTCAGTCCGGTTTCCCTTCTCCTCCAGGCACAAGACTGGTGCTCAGCATAGTCGATTCGCCGGCCAGCAAGACAGTCTCTTACCAGATAATCGACCTGAGCGTCCCTGCGTCATCCGGTGACAGGTACTGGAATGCGACGATAGCATACAGCGGGACCGAGTTCTATTCAACATACACGCAGCTTGAATTCCAGCCCTCTTCCGCCTACCCGATAAGCAGCTACTACGTCAACGGTTCAATGAGCGGCCTTTCGTACGGCAGCAGTCCGTCCAGCCTCCTTCCGCTGAATGAGAACTATATGCTCCCTTACACACTGAACGCACCGCCCACATGGAGCTTTACATACTACAGCGACCAGACATCCGGATACGCCCAGATCGCATAGACATGAACCAGGCAGTCGGATAGATGAAGGACGGCCACGCACGAGCCGGGGCGAAGCCTTCAGGGCAAGTCGGCCCAACCCGAACCAATGTTCTAAAGGGCACCCTGCGGATAGATGTCCACATTGTGCCCAACTCTAGGCAGCCCTCTGTCAGGAGGCTTGACGACAGCACCTACGAAGTGAGAGTGGACGCCGCTCCAAGAGACGGGAAGGCGAACAGAAGGCTTGTGGAAATTCTCTCCGACCATTTCCGGGTCCCCAAATCTGCAATATTCATCGTGAAGGGTGAAAGATCAAGGGACAAGACGGTCGAAATTGGTATCCGCAGCCCTTAGCCTGGTGGCAGGAACAACAGCATTCGTTACAATCACGGACCGGAAGCAAAGAGGAAGTTTCTTAAATCGACGAGCATTTCTTTGCGCCATGGCAGCAGGCAATTTACAGAACGACCCAGAATTCTCAAAGTTCACGCAGATGCCGGAAAAGGTAAAGGAAAAGCTGCAGCAGGTCCTCCAGCCCAACGAGAGCGTGCAGTTTGCACTGAGAGGCATGGGCATGTCGCATACCCAGGGAGGCAACGTGGCTGGAAACTTCAGGGCACCGAACAGAGGCGATGAGGGTTCACAGGTGGGACACCCCTGGTTTTTGATTACAAACAAGAGGCTGCTCCTCGTTTCCACTGGCCTGATATCGTTCGAATCGAGGTCCTTTACATGGGATCAGCTCAATTCAATTGAACTGCAGCAGGGGATAATGGACGACCATGTCATCATAACGGGCATGTCATCCGTTGAAAACTGGACATTCTGGAAAAAGGTAAGGCCCCTTACACTGCAGGCAGTCCAGATGTCGCAGAAGCTCATTGACGAGTCGCGGAACAAGCCTGCGGTTGTAGTTACAGCACCAGCGACGGACCCGATTGCCGAACTGAAGATGAGGCTCGTACGCGGAGAGATCACCGAGGAACAGTACAACAAGATGCTGAGCATACTCAAGGGCAGCTGAGACCGGCCTTTCGCCCGGATGCAGGTAGCAAATCAGCCTGATGTAGATTTTAATCCCGGGCAACAAGCCTATCGCGTGTGTCCTTTTCAAGGGATGCCCTGTCCCTTTCAGCGTAGGGCCCGAAACCGCCTCCACCCGCCGTCCTCACTGTGACTACATCCCCTGCCGAGAGTGAAAGGGTGCACTTTGATGCAATTCTCTGGGTACTTCCATTGTGACTCAGCAGCACCTCGGTCCTGCCTCCCTCACCGCCTCCTTCAAGGCCCAGCGGCCCGTGAAATTCCCTCTCGGCCATGACCGTGAAGAGGGTGTCGTCGCTCTTTATCAGGTATGAGCGCTCAATACCTGCTCCACCCCTCCACCTGCCCTTCCCGCCGCTTCCCTCCCTGAACTGGTAACCGGCAATTGCGAGCGGGTAATAGACTTCCACCAGCTCGGCAGGCGTGTTGAGCGTGTTTGTCATGTTGCAGTTTATTCCATCGATGCCGTCCCTGCCGTTCAGTGCTCCCGCTCCAACAGCATTCGTCTCGTAGAAGGACCATGTCCTTCCTCCTGCAAGGCCACCAATCATCACATTGTTCATTGAGCCGCCGCACGAAGCAGGTATTCTGTCCGGAACAAGGGCGTAGAACGCCCTGAGGAGAAGGTCCGCATTCCTCATGCTTGTCTCAGTATTGCCGGCGGAAACAGGATACGGGAAGGTCGGATTCAGAAGGGTGCCGGATGGGGCATTGACACTGACCGGCCTGAAACAGCCGTCATTCATCATTATGTCCGGGTCTGTAATGCATTTGAGAACATAATAGACAGCAGAAAGTGTCACTCCGTAGACTCCGTTTATGGGAGCCCTTACCTGGGCGGATGTTCCTGAGTAGTCGATTGTTATTGAATCATTTTTCTTCGTCACAACCACATGCATGGCTATCCCGTCCATGCCGGGCATTTCCATGACGTCGGTGGCTTCCCCCGACTTGTCCGGGAACCGCGAAATCTCAAGCCTTGTCATCTTCTCCGAGTAGTCGAGAGCCGACTCGGCGGCAGTTTCGAAGGAGCGAAGACCGTATTCTGAGAGAAGTGATGTCAGCCTCCTGCCCCCGAGTATGTTTGCCGCTATCTGGGCACGCAGGTCACCCTTGCGCTGGTATGGGTCCCTGGAATTGGATGAAAGAAGGCTCAGTATGTTGTTGTCTATCTTCCCTTTGTTCACCAGCTTGACGGGGTCTATTATTATTCCCTCCTGGAACAGTTCTGTCGCATCCGCGGGTATGCTTCCCGGCACCTTTCCGCCGATGTCGCTGTGGTGTGCCTTGTTGGCCGAATACGCGACTATGCTGTTGCCGTGGAAAACAGGGCTTATGACCGTAACATCGTTGAGGTGTGTTCCTGAAAGGTACGGGTTGTTTACGATCACCATGTCCCCCTTGAACAGTTCCATGCCCTCCCTCTCAACGTACTCGAGAGTCTTCTTCAGCCCCCAGGGCAGAGAGCCAAGATGGACAGGTATGTGCTCGGCCTGTGCAAGGAGCCTTCCGCCGCTGTCCAGTATGGCGCATGAGTGATCCATCCTGTCCTTGATGTTCGGGGAATAGGCCGAGTTGCGGAGCGCAACCCCCATTTCCTCGCTGCAGAATGTAAGCGAACTTTTTATGATTTCAGAAACAATCGGATTCCCCTTCATCTGCGCCTCACCATCACAAGATCGCCGTATCCGTCTACCCTCGCCTTCCACGAACTGGGAACAAGTGTGGTTGAATCGTACTGTTCGACAACTGCAGGTCCCTGAACCACATTTCCGCTCTTCAGAAGTTCCCTCGAGTAGACCTGAGAGAGTCTTTCCCTGTCAGCAAAGAGCACCTTCCTTTCCTCGGTTCTCGCACCTGCATTTGCAGAGGAACTTCCAGAGCGCATTTTCACACGCCTCATTTTAGGGAGCGAAATAACGGAGGTGAGGTTGAGCGAAACAATGTTGACAGGATCCGAGGGCGAGGAGTAGCCATAGACCTGCATATGCTTCCTGTTGAAATCTGAGATAAGGCCAGTTGTGTCAACACCCCGGCCATGGTTAGTGCGCTTTCCGCCGGGATGCACGGGGATGGTCAGCTCCCAGCCCTGGTTTGAATACTGCACGCTCGCCGTCCTGATGAATGAGACGCCTGCCCTGCCCCAGCCATCGGCAACCGCATCGCTGTACGCCCTGCTTTCAAGAGTGGAGAAGTAGCCCGATATGTCGCTGCCATCAATCTCATCCGTCGTTTTCATGACAGATGCCTTGTACTCTCTCTTCAGGTCGGCCGATATCAGCCCCAGGGCTGAGAAGAGGCCGGGAGAGGGAGGAATTATGATTGACTCGATACCAAGAGACTGGGCGAGTTCGGCTGCATGGAGCGGCCCCGCACCACCGAAGGCGATGAGGTCGAATCGCCTTGGGTCATAACCCCTTTCTATGCTCACAATGCGCATGATCTTTGCCATCTGGTTGTTAGCTATCGCGATGATGCCTATTGCGGCATCCCCCTCCTCCATGGAGAGAGGCAGTGCAATCTTCGACCTTATGGCAGCCGAAGAAGCATGTCTGTCCAGGGGCATTGAGCCCGAAAGCAGGCTCTTCTGGTTCAGTCGCCCAGTTACCATGTTCGCATCGGTGATTGTCGGCTCCGTCCCACCCTTCCCGTAGCACACGGGACCTGGAATGGAGCCTGCACTTACAGGGCCGACCCGGACGGCGCCTCCCGCATCTATCCATGCAATTGAGCCGCCACCGGAACTTGTTTCTGCAAGATCTATGAATGGAAACCTGACGGGGTACCCGCTGCCCTTGATTGACCGGCCACTATGAGTCTTCCCCGCTGCTTCAAACTCATGCGAGTATTCTACAATCCCGTTCTGAATCATGCCCGCTTTGGCGGTTGTCCCTCCCATGTCGAAGGTGATTAGATTCCCCCTACCAAGGAGACTGCCCACCTGGAGTGACGAAACGACGCCACTTGCCGGGCCCGATTCTATGACGGAGATGGGCTTCTCGATTGCACCGGCTATCGTGTTTGCACCGCCATCCGACTGCATGATGTATATTGGG
>JAKAPY010000132.1 GCA_021811925.1 Thermoplasmata archaeon
CGATCTAAGTGCTGCCCTTATTTCGGCGCTTCCCACATCCTCCTCTTCATAACTCTCATGGGTGGTGACAGCCTCCGTGACGCTTCTTGCGACTTCCTCCCTCTCCTCTTTCCTGCTTGTGTAGTATTCAAGTATCCTTTTCAGAAGATCTAGGAATCCGGGCATTTCTCCCGTCTGAACAGGCGGAAAGTATGTTCCACCGTAGAATGGCCTTCCCTGGTCATCGAGAAACACGGTTAGCGGCCATCCGCCCTGGCCGGTCATTGCATTCACTGCCCTCTGATACCTTGCATCCACATCAGGCCTCTCGTCCCTGTCCACTTTCACCGCGATATAGTGCTCGTTTATGTAATCAGAGATCTGAGCGTTTTCATACGTTCCTTCGTCCATGACGTGGCACCAGTGGCACCATGATGCGCCCACATCAAGCAGAACAGGCCTGTTCTCGTTTCCCGCAACCGTGAAGGGCTCCTTCGACCATGGAAACCAGTTGATAGGCTGGTCTGCCGCGCTCCTCAGGTAAGTGCTGCGCTCTTTACCGAGCCTGTTTGTCCTCTTCGCGAGATCGGTCATCTGCTTCTATCATGGGAGGCAAATAGATATTGTTTGTGCAGGCGCATTGAAAACAAGAAAAACATGAAAAATTGAAAGGAAGAGAATTTGGAACAGCAAAATCTGACGGGATCAGAGATCCGTCATCATCAACTACTTCTTCTTTGCTGATTTCTTAGTCTTTTTTGCTGTTTTTGCTTTTTTCTTTGTAGGCAAAAAACCTCACTCCGCATTAACGTATATACTTTCATGCAAATAAATTCTTTCAATTCTTTCGATCGATCATTGTCCTGATTCTACTGATCACTTGTTGTCAGATATCTTTTCATCTTGTGTCTGTCGATTCAGAAAATCCGAATCTCTAAACTCTGATGCAAACACTCAGCTTTCGTCCGATTCGGCATTCACTGACTTTTGCGGCTCGACAAGATTCCCGATATTCCGTACACATGTCTTCTTTTCTCTTCTGCTGTAGGAAATGAAATCGGCGCATTCCCTCAGCGCGATCTTGAATTCATCTAGCGTTGAGTCAAACGTTCCCGAGTACAATGATGCAGAGCAATGAACGAAAAGATGATCGTTGACCGCTTCAGGATCACAGTTAAGCGATGAGAGTGTTAATGCGGATGCAATCTTTTCGGCTTCCTGCATGTTCCTCGCTTCATCTATGTGTGCAAGCACATGTTCAGAGCGACCCTTCTCCATCATCCCTGTCGCTTCCTCCAGCGTGCGGACCTTGCTGCTTCTTCTCCTGAACCTCCTTCCTGAAGCAAGGGGGGTTGTCTCGGCGACTGAAATGAGCAA
This sequence comes from Thermoplasmata archaeon, assembly GCA_021811925.1. GTDB lineage: Archaea > Thermoplasmatota > Thermoplasmata > Sysuiplasmatales > Sysuiplasmataceae > JAJZXY01. The sequence continues at coordinate 1,357 of JAKAPY010000132.1, forward strand.
TTCCAGTGGGGTGTATGCGGATACCAGATTCTCCATGGCGTTTGCCTCCAGTATTGAGCCCAAAGACTCTATTTGAGTGTCAAACAACTCCTTTCTTTCAGAATTGAATGACTGTCTGAGTGCCTCGATCGCAACGTTTTTCAGAAGATGCCGCAGTGATATTCCCTTCATGAGGAGTTTGCCGACAAACTGAACTGCAATTTCCGGAATTCCGCTTCTTACAGCTTCCAGCAGTCTTCCTTCCTCCGTCTCGTCAAGCAGGTCTGCGCCGTCAGCAAGTCTCTCTGGGACAAGGTGTTCAGCCGACATGAACTTCCTGGCAGTCAGGTAACTCTCCGAGACATCCCCGGTCGAAAGCGCAACGATCGCCGTGTCTATGGCATCCGAGAGGAGTTCGGTGTCGGAGGATGCAAGACAGCGGATCGCGTTCCAGACGGTGTACGCTCTTGTTTTTGAGTTGAGTCGCCTCAGTGCCTCCGACCTCACGGCAGACAGCAGGAGTTCATTCTCCCCCCTTAGTGCCATTTCTTTTGCGATTCCTGAAGCCCTTGACCAAACTCCTCTGTCGAATGCCTCAAGCAGCTCCATGTTCAGTTGTGATACTGTGAGCGATCCTCCTCTGGCGTCGCGCACATCCCTCAGATGATAGAATCTGAAGAGATGTGCCGTATGCAGGACAGGCAGCCAGGTCTTCCTTCCCTCAAGGAAGCGTGTTATGTGCCTTGATGAATGTGCAGACCTGATTGCCGCAAACGTTGTTTCCTCCCCGTAATCAAGCCTTGTTGAGGCAAGTTCAGAGATCACAAGCTGATTCTTCCTGAAACCAAATTCCGAAAATCCTCTCACAGCGTTCAGGACGGCGTCGTCTCCTCCCCTGAGAAGAAGATTCCTGTAATTTTTCTCGTCGAAGACATCACTGTTCATGTGACTTGTCTATCCGTTTGGCTTGAAGTTTATCAGCTCTTTCCAGATCCCCTGACTCTTTCGGCAACCCTTTGTTCTCTCAATTTCCTTCTTACTTCAGCCTCGGCCGCGAGTTTCTGCTCCGCATCCGACTGAAATACAAGTCTTGGAACTTCAGTCGGGTGACCATCCCTGTCCAGAGCAACAAGAGTAACGATGGAATCACCCGCATAGTGCGAGTCACCCGTGACCAGGTTTTCAGAAGTGACATTCACAATCACCTCCATGGAACTCCTTCCGACATAACTGAGCTTAGCATCCATGGAAAGAAGATCGCCTATGTGAACCGGCCACAGGAAATCCATATGCTCTATGGATGCGGTCACAACATTTGAGTTGCAGTGCCTCACAGCGACAAGCCCAGATACCTCATCAATCATTTTCAGAATTGTTCCGCCAAAGACGTTTCCTGCAATATTGGCATCGGTAGGCATCATTACTCTTGCTATGTGAGACGCGCTGTCGCTTACTTTTTTAGTCCTGTTCACTTTAATCGCCTGCTGTATTGTCTACGCCTCTTAATATCCTCACTGCGTCCTCAAATAGAAAGGGGGAGGCGCCTCCCATTCCTGACCCTCAGCTGGCTTTGCTCAGAAGCTGCTGCCCTTTTCGGGCAATTCTCCCCTGTTTATTCTGAATATCACCGTTGCATACCCTGCTGCGGTCAAGACTGCAGGTATGATGAAGAGCAGATGCAATGTGGAGAAGGCGCTGATTTGCTGCTGTGCGCTTGACAAAGCAGCAGTGTTAGGAGGAGAGGTTGACAGTGCGCTTGTTATGGCCTGCCGGATAATAGGATACACGCTCATTATTATCGCGACGGAGGCACCTACTTGAGCAATAAGCCCGGCAATGACTGCTATTCTGCCGATGTTGTCTTCAAGCACGAAAAGCACCAGCACATATGACAGGGCGGTTATGATCTCACTGATAACAACAGTTGCAAGAAGTGTGTTGAATGCCGAAAGAAACTCGGAAGCTGATGGTGTGCCTAACGAAGCGATAACGCTGGAAGCAAACAAGATTCCTCCTGCGAAAGCAACCGCAAATCCTAGCATGTATGTCACGACAGATAGTATAACGAAAGTCGAATGCCGTGAGCCAAATGCGTTTCTTCCCAGGATCAGCATTATCACTCCGACAATGCCAAGAAGCACTCCGAAATACTCTATGATTGGTATCCAGTTGAGCAGTACGGCTACCATCAGAAGTATTGTCCCGTTCTTCGTTCGCTCGACCATTTTCGATGTTTCAGGGTTGGCTTGGCCCGGCTGGTAGGGCTGGAACGCTGTTGGTGATCCCCCAAGCGGACTGTTGGAAGTGTTTTGTGCCACCGTATTCTGTTCGCTGGCAATTCCGCACCTGGAACAGAATTGATAATTGTCATCATTCGGCGACCCGCAATTCGGACAAAATGCCATAAACGACTCCTGCCTCCGGCTGCCGACATTATTTTCTGAATGAAATCTTTTTCGATTCTGCGAAATTAAAAAGCTTAAGACTCGAAAGTTCATTTCACAAATAATCTCAGGCATCAAAGACGCAAAGCACCAAATTTGTTGCGCAGGGCTACCGACGGGAGATGGTCACCAGTCAAGACCTGTCTGCCTCCACTCTGCCTGATGCCCGCCCAGCCCCGCAGCCATGATCCTGCGCCAGTCCCTTTCTTCCATACCGGCGATCCGTCTGAAGGTGTTTATTGTCTCGGGAGCGAATCCGGCGAAATGATTATTTGAAAAGACGTAGGCATCCCTCACCTTCTCTTCCTCGATTCTGGAGTTAAGCCTGTGCAGCCATTCTTTCATGATATCTATCCTGTCTTTCTGCACTCTGTCAAACTTTGTAATCTTCCTGTCTCCAATGAATCTGAGATAGACAAGATCTGTTGTCAGCTCTGGCGGTGATTCTGCATACTGATTGCTTGACCAAACAAAACAGATGTTCCTGTCCGAGAGGAGCCTGTACACCTCCTGCCTGAACCACGATTGGTGCCTGAATTCAACAGCGTATCTTATCCGGCTGCCAAGAAGTCCAAGCAGTTCTTCTAGCTGGTCGAACATGTGCTCATACCTGCCTGACGGTGGAAGCATGATGAGGACACAGGCAAGTTTTGACCCAAGAGTCATGGCAATGTTTTCGAACTCTTCCACTGCAAACGGATGCGTCAGAAGCCGCCCTTCGTGAGTGAAATCCCTCGGAAGCTTCAGTGTAAACCTGAAGTCATCCGGTGTCCTGCTCTTCCATTGTGCTGCCATCTCATAAGATGGCATCCTGTAAAACGAGGAGTCAATTTCAACCGTGTCAAAAACAAGGCTGTAAAGCGGCAGGAAGTCCTTCTGCGGTGATCCCTGCGGATAGAAGGGTCCAATCCAGTCATCGTATGACCATCCCATGCAGCCCGTGCGTATCATGCCAGACTTCCGCGTGGGCGGTATGCAATCCGTCTGAATAAGCATTGCACTCCCCGCCTTACTCTGCCTCGAGCCTGCGAAATCCGGAGCGATACCGGACATTCAATCGTCAGGCAGGCTCACCATGGGATCAGGATTATCTCCATAAGCAGAAGAATGCTCCACCATTCGAAGAGGGGTTCGATAAGTTAAAGGCTAAGTGACTGCTGCCTGAACATGAGCCAGAAATGGGTATTGACATTGTCTCTTATGATGAACTGACACTTTCGCAGAAGGTCCAGGCCATCTCCCTCGAAACAACCGCGTTTGGCGGTGCAACGGATATCAGGGGAGTACGACTTCTCAGGGAGCGCAGCGGCTACACCTCAGGCTACTACTCTATGCACGCGGTCGAGGACGGGGAGACAATCGGGCAAGCCATTGTTTTCAGGATAGACTACTCCTTTCCTGGCCTGGGAAACAGAAAGGTCTCCGGCCTTGCTGGAATCGCGACAAGGGCAGACAAGTCCAAGAAGGGGG
>JAKAPY010000133.1 GCA_021811925.1 Thermoplasmata archaeon
ATCTGACACTTCAAACACATGCCTGCCATATCTTGATTTCAATACAATCAGGAAGAACCCGAAAATATTTCTTGGGATAAGCGACATCACAGTGCTCCTGAATGCATTCCATGCAAAGACCGGCCTTGTCACATTCCACGGGAATGACGTCATGTGGGGCTTTGGAAGAAAGCCCACAGCGTATGACATAGATGAGTTTGAGAACCGGCTTGTGAAAGGCGAGATCGGCGCAGTGAAGAAAAATTCGGCATGGAAATCTATTCGTCCCGGCTCTGCTGAAGGGCGACTCATGGGCGGAAATCTCAGGTGCCTGCTGAAACTTGCCGGCACCCAGTATCAGCCCGATTTCAGAAACTCAATTCTCTTTCTCGAGTCGTTCGTGGTGAACCCGGACGAATGCAGCTTCATGCTGAGCCATCTCGAGCAGATAGGCGCGTTTGAAAAGTTGAAGGGTGTATTGATAGGCTATATTTGGGGCCTGCAGGCAAGCAGGAAGAGACGGCAGTTGACACAGATGGAAGACATTGTAAAGAGAGTAACCATTGAATATGATTTTCCAATCGTGAAGTGTGATGATTTTGGACACAACTGCCCAAACACGACACTCCCGATAGGAACGAGGGTGCGTCTCACGGCAGACGGAGCGGACTCGCAACTTGAGATACTGGAAAAGTGCGTCGCCTGAGTGCAGTCTGCTGTTCCAACTTCCCAGTGGAGTGGATCATACGAGGTGGTCATGCCTCTCCTTCGTCATTTTTCCGCCGAAATTTGTACCTGTAATATAGACTGGAGCGACCGCATTGACTGATGGGGTCCCTTTGTTCTGCAACATCCAGTTGTATCCTCTCAATGCGAGCACTCTAAATCTCAAAAACGTAACGTGGTATCTCATCGTCTTAAATACAGCTGGATTTCTACAAACATTTCGGCTTAATCCAGGCGGAGGTTGGTCGTATGAAAGCAACTGACAGGCGACTTCGAGAATTGCTCTACAGCGGCGACCAGTACGTTGTTCCCGCGTTCCAGAGGTATTACAAATGGGAGAGGGAAGACTGGCGCAAACTATGGGATGACATCGACACCCTTTACTCCGAGGAGCCCGGGGGGAGTCACTTCATGGGTTCTATGGTCTGCATGGCCGCGCCCCAAGTTCCGGGCGTTGTTCCGGCATACATGCTCATAGACGGCCAACAGAGAATAGTCACTCTATCCCTAATGCTTTCGGCAATCCGCGACATTGCTAAGGCAAGGAACGACAACAAACTTGCCGAGGAAATACAGGAACAGTTTCTCATCCACAAGTACAAGAAGGAAGGCGAAAGGTACAAGGTTTTCGTCAGGTTGCGAGATCGTGGAGTCTACAATTCTATAATAGACGAGGATTTCGATTCACTGACCGATTTTGAGTCGAGGATATACTCTTCATATGACTATTTCAAGGTCAAAATCAAGAGCGAGCGGGAGGACGGGACCCATTATGACCTGAGATTGCTCTTCACGACCATAAGCGACCGCCTGGGATTTGTCCTGATTACCCTTGAGGGCGATCCTCCGTTCAAGATTTTCAAGAGCCTGAATTCCACCGGGGCCCCGCTTGAAGAAAGCGACCTTATCCGTAATTATGTGTTCACAAATGTCGGCCTTAAGGAGGCGGATGAATTCGACAGGGTTCACTGGAATCCGATTGAAAACGTCTTCAGGAAAAACGACAGCGTCGACAGCAAACAGCTTACAGATTTCATCAGGGATTACCTCATCTCACTGGGTGGGTACGTCAGGACGGATGAGATCACGAATTCGTTTGAAAGGGCATTTCCTCCGGACAAATTCGATCCATTGAAACTCGCGGAGCAGCTGAAGGCCTCGGCGGCACTCTACTCGGTTATAATCGGGAGGCAGCCGCACGAAGATGCCCGAATTGAAGAAGCGCTGCAGGACCTCAGGGAGCTTGATGCGGGTACCTCAAACCCGCTTGTGCTCAAACTGCTCAGGATGCGTTCATCCAACGAACTTACCGCAGACGACACAGTATCGACTTTGAATCACCTGCGTGGATTCATACTGAGAAGGTACATCTGTGACTACGGTTCAAGGACATACGGCAAGTGGTTTGCTGCAGCCACCGGCGAACTGTCGCATGGGCACAATGCACTGCTTGGCTACCTGAAGGAGAAAGGGTGGCCGGATGATGCTGAATTCACAGAGACGCTTCTCAAATTCAACCTGTACCAGAGCAATTACGGGCACTTCCTACTGGCCTGCATAGAAAGGGCGATGGGAAACAGGGGGGCAGTGGACATGAGGAAGACCACGGTCGAGCATGTGATGCCTCAATTACTGTCAGCGGACTGGAAATCAATGCTTGGCAGTGACTACGAGGCCGTTCACAAGAAGTGGAAGGATACCATTGGCAACTTGACGCTGGCGGGCCACAATGGCGACCCCGGCAACATACCATTCGAGGAAAAGAAGAAGATGTATGCGCAAAGCAGTTTCAAGATGAATGCCTACTTCGCCGACAAGGACAAATGGACGGGTGCCCAGATGGAATCTAGAGGCAGGTACATGGTCGGAGTTGCTGCAAAGATATTTCCTCGTGCACCGTAGCCCAATTGCATGTTGTTTGAATAATGTTCATACGAGTCATGGAATGGGTCCTCCTTCTTCCGCCATCCATCCCTGAGCCGGGGGTGAACTGCAAGCAATCATTCTCAGGGGAACAGCGTGCAGCGGGCGTCTTTAACCGATCCAGTTCCAGAAATCATCATTCCACGTGTCGTGATGATCGCTTACATGCTTCAATCTTGAAGGCTTAAGCCCGTCCTTCTCACATTTCACATACTCACTCCTGAGTCCCTCCTCATCCAGGGAGGATAGCCTCGTCAGCTCCTTTTCAAGTGCGTGCTTCAGCCCAATGTCGAGTGTTTTTTCAGGGTGCCTGAGCACTAACCTGTAATGATGGTGGTGTCCATTCACATCAACCTGCAGGACCTGCCACTGCAGTCCTTCATTCCTTTCCCTGCTGAGATTATACGAAGCGATGTTTCCGATTGCAACTGCAATAAACTCTTCATTTGCCACCCCATTCCTCACCTCGATATCGAGTTCTATACCAGTAGACATGGCAGATGCAACGCTGTGAAGGTGAATAAGCATATGCGTTTTCAGACGGTCCAAGCCCATATCAATGCAACGAAATTGGCACGGGGACGGCGTGCATTGCACCCGAGTAATTTCAGCTGTCGTCATTTGCAATCAATTTGTCTCAGAATCTCAGGAATTGGATCAGTGAGATTGTGAGGGTCATCTTTAACATAATAGTCCTATTTTTGATAAAATTGAAATACATATACCATGATATTATATCCGATGTCAGGCAGTATTGAAGAGATAGACAGGAACGGGCGAATCTATCTGCCATCGAGGATGAGAAGGAATCTAGGAAAGAAGTTCCTGGTTTCGCTTCGCGGAAACGAGATAATACTAGTGCCTCTCCCTGATGACCCTATAAGAGATTTGGCTGAAATTGGAAAGAAGCTTCCAGACAAGTCATTGAAGCGATTCCGTGCCGAGATATTGGAAGAGGCAGAAAATGACATACGCGGACACTGACTTTTTTCTTGCTCTTCTAAAACCTTCGGACTGGTTGAAGGAAAGAGCCAAGCGAATTCTGAAGAGATACGATGGCAGACTCACAACCTCTGAAGTCACCTACATCGAGCTAATGTTGTTGGCCAAACGATACGGATTGGATGTTCAGAGGCTCTTTGCGGACGTGATGGCCATCTGTCACGAGGACAATCCATTGTACTTGAATGCAGCATCGTTCTTTGAGCACGGACTAGGTGTTTTCGACTCTTTCCATGCAGCCCACGTCGAAGATGAAATACTGAGCTCTGATGCTGCTTTTGAGAGGGCAGGTCTGATGCGAGTTCCTATTGAAGAGGAGTGAATGCGATCATTCGCCGTGGCAGGGGACTTGAACTCCTGCCTGCGCTCAATTTTCTTCAGATTGCAATTTCCCGAATTCAGGTTGAGCATATTTGAGATATCTTCAAAGTCTTCATATCAACTGTTGAGAAGATGACCGTCTGCCTGAGCAATGCCAGCTTAACTCCGTCCCTGCTTGAGGTTTCTCCTCTGAATTTGTATGTCTTCGCCTCTCATTTTCAACACAGCATCAGCAATCCCGTCGGCTTTTTTCCTGCTGGTGAACCGAGTGAATTCAAGCAAGGAGGGCTGGCCTCGGCCCAACAATCTGTGGATAACATCGGAAAAGCTCTCGCCGGGACGCTTTTCCGCCTTAAGCTTGCTGTAGGCCGATGCCTCAAGCGAGATAGTCTTGCTGCCCATGCATCAATGTACGTCTATCTGCGTATTTCTACAATTTGTCCTGAACTGGGATAGATTTGTCACTCATTGCCACTAATCCTAGCAGTCCAACATGGCTGAAAATTATCGCTGAATCGGCTCTATTTCGAAGTGTATGGGAATAATGCACCAGATAACTTGGCGAGACCCATTGACAAATACTACTTCCTCTCACTTGTGCCGATAATAAAATTCTAATAAATAGTATGATATAGTTAGCACATAGGTGGCATATAGTGGAAGACGAGATAACCACAATACAACTGAAGAAATCGGTGGTCAGAGCTCTCAAAGAGATTAAGAAATATCCCAGGGAGACCTACAGCGAGACAATCCTGGGCCTTATTGCCGTTGCCCAAGAGAGAAAGAAATTCGATTTGTTTGTGCAGAAAGCCCAAGAGCACAAGATGAAAGAGCTCTGGGGAGAAGGGGACTACAGCGGTTGGGAACATGCCTAGGCCCGGAGACGTAATCATTGCAAGGGTACGTTTTGTCGATGACCTAGGATCGAAGATTCGACCGGCGCTGGTATTGTTTGAGGAACTTGGCAATGTCGTGATTGCAGGTGTTACAACCAATTTGCGAATGAAAGGGGTGCCGATTTCCAAAAGCGAAGGTGCAGCCCAGGATAGTGTAATCAAATTGAATTACATATTTACGATAACAAACGATGTCGTTCTCAAAACGGTGTTCCATCTCAGCAGTGAGAAGAAAAGGATGGTTTTGAAGGAACTCACGGAGAAACTTGACAGCCTCCGTTCCTGATACTCTTCTGCTTATAGTATCGAAGACTAGAAGCTGCTGTACACCTGAAATCTGCGTTGCCCTTAAAAATCCACCTA
>JAKAPY010000134.1 GCA_021811925.1 Thermoplasmata archaeon
GGCCTCGGCTACCAGCTGTCCAAAGTCAGGACGGAGGGCAAGAGGCTTCTGCTCAACGGCAACCAGGCCATAGCTCTTGGAAAGCTTGCGGCCGGGCTCAGGTTCCAGACCTACTACCCCATAACGCCTGCAGCCGACGAGAGCACATACCTTGAGCGGTACGAGCGCTTCTCAATGAAGGACGGGGATAAGAAGGGCTCCCTGATGGTTGTTCAGACAGAGGATGAGATTTCGGCAATAACAATGGCCATTGGAGGGGCGCTTTCAGGCGCCCGTTCCTCGACGTGCACTTCGGGGCCCGGCTTCTCACTGATGTCGGAAGGCATCGGCTGGGCTGGAATTAACGAAGTTCCGGTGGTGGTAACCAACTACCAGCGCGCAGGACCATCGACGGGAATGCCCACAATGCACGTGCAGGGCGACCTGAAATTCGCATTGTACGGCGGCCACGGTGATTTCCCGAAGATCGTGCTTGCCTCGGGTGATGTTGAGGAATCGTTCTACGATGCCAATCTCGCATTCAACTACGCAGAACACTACCAGCTGCCTGTCATCCACATAGTTGACAAGGCGATGGCAAACACAACAATCACGCTGCCTTACTTTGACCCGAACAGGATGACGATCGACAGGGGGCTCTTCCTTGGCGACGGAACACCGTTTGTTCTTAAGGAAGGGGAGGAGTACGAGCGGTTCAAGTTCACCGAAACAGGCATTTCTCCAAGGGTCCCGATAGGCACTCCGGGAGGAATTTTCTGGAATACCGGGGACGAACACACCGAGGTTGGCCACATAACTGAAGACCCGGTGATCAGGGACAGGATGATGGACAAGAGAATGGGCAAGCTGGATCTCGCCCTGAAGGAAATACCCGAGGGTGAGCAGTATCATTACTTCGGCGCTGAAAATCCGGACCTGCTTGTAGTCAGCTGGGGATCCACAAAGGGGAGCATACTTGAGGCAATGGCCAGGCTGAACCAGAACAAAGGGAAGATCGGTTTCCTGCAGATCAGGCTCATCCGTCCATACCCTGTGCAGGCAGTCACCAGGCTGATAAAGTCTGCACACAAGTTCGCCGTCATGGAAATGAACTATGTCGGCCAGCTTGCCGACGTAACGGCTGAAAACACAGGTCTCCTTGCCGATTACAGGATAGTCAAGTTCAACGGACGGCCGATAACGGTGGACGAGGCATATGTTTCAATCAAGAGAATTGTTGAAGGCAAATCTGAAAAGAGGGTGGTGCTGACACATGGCGCTTAAAATGGCCGATATGAGAACTGAAACGCACAACGACTGGTGCCCGGGCTGCGGCGACTTCGGAATACTCAGCTCGGTGCAGATGGCTCTTGCCGACATGAACCTGAACAGGGAAGATTCGGTCATCGTGAGCGGCATAGGCTGTTCCGCGAAGCTTGTGCACTACACAAACGTGACTGGCATACACACGCTGCACGGAAGACCGCTCCCGTTCGCAACGGGCGTGAAGCTTTCCAACCCGCATCTCAATGTAGTGGTTGTCGGAGGAGACGGCGACGGACTTGGTATTGGCGCAGGCCATTTTGTAAACGGCGGCAGAAGGAATGTGGATATGCTCTACATGGTGCACGACAACGGCGTCTATGGCCTTACAAAGGGGCAGGCATCCCCGACGCTCAAGCTCGGGGAGAAGACAAAGAGCCTTATCTTCCCCAACATAACAAGCAGCATCAACCCGCTTATACTGGCAATGGCCAGCGGCTACACATTCGTGGCAAGGGGATACGCCTTCAATGTGACCCAGCTCAAGAAGCTGATTAGGCTGGGCATTGAGCACAAGGGTGCCGCTTTCATCGATGTTCTGCAGCCATGCCCGACATACAACGACATAAACAGCAAGGAATGGTACAACGGCGAGGACAGGGCTGAGGAAGGCGGCGGAAAGGCGATGCCCAGGGTATACAGCCTTGAGTCCGAAGGGTACGACGGCCGGGTCAATACCGAGGGCGGAAGAGATGCCGAGACTGTCATGCTCGATGCAATCCGCAGATCCGTTGAATGGGGAGACAGAATACCCATAGGTGTATTCTACAACAACGAGGAGATACCGACGTACGAGGAAAGGATGCTTCAGCGCATGCCCGAGTACATGGATGTGCCTCCGGCAAAGCAGCGCATTTCAGACTCAGGGAAGAAGCCCATAGCAGATATCACGCCATTCATGGACGAATTGAGCGTCTGAGGGTGGCTGATTGACACCCGAGGGTGCGGCTGTCGGCGCCTCCCTTGTCGTTCTCTCGCTTGTGACACTTTCCCTCTCCATCCTTGTACTGCGCAAGTACACCATGGGGAGGAACAGCTTTCTCTGGTGGGGAGCCGGCCTTTTCCTTGCCTTCGTCACCATCATGCAGGAGGCATTCATCTACTTCGGTTACTGGTCCCAGCCGCTCATACAGTCGTATATTTTCATGGTTGCACTTCTTGTCGGCCTTCTCTCAATAGGCTCCATGAGCACTGTCAAAAACGGATGGGTCAGGGCCGTCTGGCTCGTCTACATGATACTCATGAGCATCGCCACGGCATACTTCAGCTTCACAACCGGTGTAAGCAGGTCGGTGGTGCAAAATGGTGTAGTGACCCAGGCGCTGCCGCTCTATGACATAATATCCTCCACGCTTGTCACCGTCCCCGCGGCAGCGGTGATAATAGCGCTCGCACTCTACTCCACTTACAGGACCAGGAGGATCGGGACGCTCCTCATTGCTGCGGGCGCAATTGTGCTCTCTATTGCCGGGTCGCTATTTGCACTCAACAGCTTTCCCGCCGCCCTATACTACGCCGAGTTCGTGGGCATACTGCTTCTCTTCCTTGGCTTTCTCGATTTCCCCTCCGGCCAGGGGACGACCCGTGGAATATTCCACTCCGCATGAGCCTGTCACGAAGTGCTGCTACTTTTCGCTAGAACACGCTTCACAATAGTATTTCCCCGACCTGACCTCGACCGGGTGCCACTTCCCGTCCCTCTCAATGAGCACCCTGCGGCACGAGTCGCAGCGCTGTCCCTCCTCCGGCGGTGAGAAAATGAGATTGAGGTCGTATTTGTGCGACCATGTGACGCGGCCATCCTCCAGGCTTCTGCCCGCTATCCGGCCGTCTGGATTGTGTACCATGAACGGCCGATAACGCCTCCTGAAATAAAAGCATCGTGAAACAGGCGCAGGTAGCAGGGTGTGGAAATGCCAATTCATTCCGCCGTGCAGCCGGGAGGGCTTTGTGCGTTGCACCTGAACCGGGAAGGGCGTGCATTCAAGGCTCGCTTATGGATTTCAGCTCGCTAAGGACCCTCTCCCGTATCGAATCGGGAGATTCCTCCTTCGATGTCCTCTTCCCTTCCCTGACGACCGTGTGCAGCATGCTTTCCTGCTTTGTCCCGCAGTCGGGACACCTGGCTGGCTTCTGCCCTTCGTGCAGCACATCAAAATTCAAGCACTTCGGGCACCTGTACACTTCCTTCGCGCCCGAATACTTGCCCCTTTTCGTGTACTTCCTGCCATCCACTTCGACAATGTCAAGGGCAAAGTCGACTGTTGGTGCATTGCTGATTGCGGTTCCAACGCCGAAACCGTCCACGCCTGCGGCAATGAGTGAAGGGATGTCCTCCTCCCTTATTCCGCCCGAGACGATTATGCGGACGTTCCTGAAGCCGTTCGCGTCAAGCTCCCACCTGACCTCTGAAACGATGGATGCAAATGAGCCTCTTCTCGACTTCGGGGTATCGAGCCGCACGGCATACAGGTCCGGTATTGTCCTTGCGGCGAGCAATGCCTCGCTCTTCTCGTCCGAGAATGTGTCGACAAGGGCAATCTTCCTGGTTCCCTTGTGGGCCGCCCGTGAATAAGCATCGAATGCCTTGCGTGAATCTCCGAACACAAGCACTTCTGCATGCGGCATAGTTCCCTGTGGCGGGTGCCCGATGCGCTTTGCACCCAGTATGGAGGAGACTGCATCGCAACCGCCGATGTATGAAGCCCTGTCTATCATTGGTGCAATGGCCGGATGCGCCCTCCTGACACCGAATGAAAGGAGGGTCTTGTCGCCCGCAGACTTCCTGTACCTGGATGACATGGTTGAGATTCCTGAAGACTGGCAAAGGAAGCCAAGGGCGGGGGTCTCATAGACCGCAAAATCCGCATACTTGCCCTCGATGCGCACAATCGGTACGGGGACACCGCGCCTCGACCTGTTCCTGAAGAGTGTGCCCTCCTTGAGTGAGCGTATTGTCACCGGCACACCCTCGAACAGCCGGACCATCTCCTCGACTCCCGTCAGCACAGCCCACTTCCACTGGTCTGGAAGTTCGGTTGCCGTGATCTCCGCCTTTACGACAACGCTGTCGAGGCCGTTCTGCTGAAGTATCTCCCTTGTGAGCCGGAAGTATGTGTCTGTTGTTTCCCCGTCCGCAATTTCCTTCGATGAAGCGACGAAAAACTCCTTCAGAATTTCACCTTGCTGAGTTGCATTATTTTGCTTCCGTAGATATTCTCCATGTACTTTAGCGCTGTTGCCTTGGTCCTGGCGCTAATGCTCTCCACGCATTCCTCCACCACAACCGTCCTGTATCCCCGGTAGAGGGCATCCGCGACATTATGCTGGACACAAATGTCCGTGCTTATGCCTGCGAAGTAAATTGTGTCCACACCCCTGGCCCTGAGGGAGGCGTCCAGGTCGGTGTTCTGGAATCCGGAGAACTGCCTCTTGTCAAACACCGCATCACCCGGCCGGGGATTGAGCTGTTCCACAATCTCGGAGGCCCGCGTCCCTTCCATCGCATGCTTCCCCCATACCCTCAGCTCCGGATCGCCTGGCCTATGGGCGTCCCTCACATAGAAGACGGGCACTCCGCTGGATCTTGCCCTGCTGCAAAGAGAAACAACCGCCGGGACAATTGCACTTGCCCGCCTGGAACCAAACTTGCCAGTCACAAACTCGTTTATCATGTCAACGACAAGAACTGCCTTTGCCATGCTGACCCGTAGGTATGATTACGGCACTTCCGTTAAAGCTAACGCAACGCCGGGCACTCAGCCCATGGGGTATGCGTATGACAGCCATGATATGATTACAACGGTGGCGACTATAAGACCGACAACCAGCCATTGACTCAGCTTGAGTGCCTTCTCGTCCTCCTAATCAAAGTAACGAATAAGGCCTGCGGCGGACTGAAATCCT
>JAKAPY010000135.1 GCA_021811925.1 Thermoplasmata archaeon
ATCTAACACGTCGGTGCCGTTTTTTGCCGTGAGCATCCTCATCATCGACTGCATTGCCTTCACGTCCAGGTCCGCAGCGTGCACAATGATCGTTGTGTTGCCCTTCTTTGGCGAAGACTCTATAAGCTTCTGGACGGTGGAACCCATCGCTGCAAGCTCGGCTTCCTGCAGTTTCTTCTGCATGCCCCTGACATCATCAATTGTGCGCTCGACAGTCTCAACAAGGTGCTCCTGGTCGGTATTGAGCATCTCCCTGACAGATTCCAGGCTGGTTGCCTGCCTCTGGTAAAGCCTCATTGCGGGAATGCCGGCAACGAATTCTATCCTCACGACACCGTCCTGTATCCTCTGTGTCTGCAGTATCTTCACGGTCCCTATTTCGCCGGTCCTTTCGCAGTGGGTGCCGGCGCAGGCCTCCACATCCCATCCCTCAATCGTCACGACCCTTATGTCCCTCCCGGGGACAACTCCTCCCTGGTAAAGCCTGAAACCGTACCTGTCTTCTGCCGTTATCCTGTCCATCATCTCGACGCTGATCTTCCTGTCTTCGAAGATGACATTGTTCACCTTTTCTTCGATGTCTGCTATTTCCTCCGGCTTCAGCTGTGCGTAGTGTGTGATATCCAGCCTCGAGATTTCGCTCTGCTTGTGCGCACCCGCCTGCCACACGTGGCTGCCAAGCGATTTCCTTGTGGCGGCAATCATTACATGCGTCGCGGTGTGGTGACGCATGAGATTCATTCTCCTTTCCCTGTCCACGGAGCAGGACACTACCTGCCCGGCAGTGAATATCCTTCCCTCGTACTCGTGAACAATTATGTTGCCGTTCAACTGCACGCTAGTTATCCTTCTCCCGTCGATGTATCCTGTATCCGGGTCCTGCCCCCCTCCCTCCGGATAGAAATATGTCTCGTCGAGGACGACGAAGTTCTCCGCGCTGTGCAGCACCTTTGCCTTGAATTCTGTCTTGTACTGGTCAACGTAGTAGCCCTTTACAGTCGGTGCGAGCGATCCAGGGATTGCGTAATGCTTCTCCTCCGTCGCACCCTGCGTGCTGCTGTGTTTTTCGGCGATTCTTGCATAGAAGTCATCGGGCACCTCAACCTTTCTCGTGGTGAATTCGGAGACCTGCTCCGGGCTGATTCCCTGTGATTCGTAGAGTTCCATCAGCTGCTTGACGCTCAACCCCTCGTCCTTCTTCAGGGACGCTTCCATTCTGGATACAAGCGATCTTCCCCTGGAGAGTGTTTCTTTGTATTTGTCCTGTTCAACATCGACCAGCTTGAGTATGTCTTCCTTCTCCTCATCCAGCTCCGGGAAATCCCTGTTCCAGTAGTTTATCTGCCTTTCCACCATCTCCGACAGTCGCATCTTCGCGTTCAGGTTGTCCATTGCCCTTATGCTTCTCCTGATGAGCAGCCGTGCGAAATATCCCGATTTTATATTGGAAGGCATGACACCGTCGTGAAGCATGAATGAAAGGGCCCGCGTGTGGTCCAGGAAGACGTAAAGGTTTTCAAGGGGGAGAATCCGCCTCAGCAGCTCTTCGATGGAAAGGCCCATGTTTTTTGCTACCTTCTCCCTTGTCTCCCTGATGGCTCCGGGCGTCTTTGCGTCCATCAGTCCTGCGACCCTGCTGTATTCGGACAGGATTCTGCTGTCTGTCTCGATGCTCAACTCATCCTTCAGGTCCGCCAGCAGGTCAAGGAATATTGCCTCGTAGGCGGACGGCGTTCCCTGGGAGACCCATGTGAGCCTGTCCAGTCCGTACCCTGTGTCGACAACCTTCATGGGCATCGGTTCCTTTCTTCCGTTCTCCTCCCTGTACTGCATGAATACCAGAGTTGCAACCTCGGCTCCCTGGACGTCCACCGAAAGGCAGGGTCCCGAGTTGCCTCCTCCAGACCACTCCTCCTCCTTGTAGGAGACCAGCTCCTCATCAATGCCCAGATTCTTCACAAGGAAGTCCTGGCACAGTTCGACAGTCCTGTCCTTGAAGTACACATGTTCGTTGGCCGTGTTGAATGCCGTGTGCGTCATCATCTCAAACAGCGTAAGGTGCCTTCCGGTTTTCCCGACGTTGTCTATGTCGTTGAACCTGACGCACGGCTGAGACATGGTCAGCGGATTTGCCGGGGGCTTGACAGAGCCGTTTATCACCCATGGCTGGAAATCGTAGATGGAGGCCTGGACGAAGAATACATCATTTCTCCACCTTGCAACTATGGGGTATCTCTTCGTCCTTGTATGGCCATGCTTTTCCATGAACGAAAGGAAGTTTTCCCTCATGTCGTTGATGCCCAGCTTCTTCTTCATCGGGCTCCGACCGAGGAAAGTATAGTCTACGCACGGCGGCTCACCGCAGTATTCGCTTGCGCCGAGAGTCCAGAAAGCCGCGCCGCATGATTTGCACAGCCTGCGGCTGAAGGCTTTCACCTTGAAGTAGTCTATATCGAATTCCTTCTCGTCCATCTGATTCAGCGGGAGTTGATTGTGGAATGACTCATATTATATTTTTCGGCGCCGGCCGCCTCATTCCTTCTTCGACCGCTGTTCCTCGGCGAGTTTCCTTGCCACTACCTTTTCCCTCTTTTTACCCGCCCTTGACCTTCTGATGACGACAAATGCGAGGGCGATGACAACCACTATGGCGACAATGAGAATCGCGGTGTTCAGCGGGTTCAGGGCAAACGAGTCGGTGAACTGCTGGACGCTGTTCTTCTGCACCACCTCGCTGAATGTGTACGCTTTGTATGTCTGGGTGCTGCTGTCGTTGTGCACCCATGATATGAGCAGCTGTGCCGGGTAGGTGCCCACGGGTGCGTTAGACGATGTGTCAACAGCGAACGTTACTATGGCAGACTGCCCGGGGGTCAGTTCGGCCACAGTCACATTGTCCGCTGTCAATGCCGCAAAGGGGTTGGAGGAGGGTATGTGTATTGAAATGATGGCGGGCGAAAGAAGGTGCATGTTCAGGTCCCAGAGCGTGTTGTTCCCTGTATTTGTGATCGTGAAGATTTCAAGCTGGCTGGTGCTTCCAGGATTGAAAACGGGAATGGATGAGGTAATGCCGAGCGTCCCCTCGGGCTTGAGATAGAGTGGTATTGCGTAGGATGCATTGCCCAGGGTCACAGTAACAGGTGCCGGGCCGGAGTAGTTGAGCGCATCCAGAAGGAATGTGAAGTTGAGCTGTGAGCCGGCCGGATATGCAGGCAGGCTGTAGGGTGCGGTGACGACATCAAAATGAGCAGAAGCCGCAGATACTTTCATGCTTCCCGAGAATGAGTTGCCGCTGTTTGCCGTGAATACTGTGAGTCGTATGTACTTCTGCTGCTGATAGATGACGGGCGGGTTTGTGAAATAGCTTATGACCGATATTTTGGAGTAGCCCGTGATGGGTGCGTCGAAGCCAACGATGTGGTTGGCACCGTTGAAGTAGACCGAAATGTTCTGCTGCAGGAAGCCAAGGGGCGCCGTGCTGCTTATGCTCGCCAGGAATGTCAGGGTGGCAAATCCGTATGAGGAAAGGGCGGAGATATGGGTCGTCTGTGCAGGCCCTGTTAGGTATCCTGCCGGGGTGTAGGTTGCGCTCAGGTTGGCAACGGGTGAATTGCCTGTGTTCTCAATGACAACGGAGAGGGGGACGTAATTCATTCCGGGTGTTCCGGGGAGCGGGTTAGACGTTGTACCGAATGTCGATCCTGCCGCGACAATATTCACCGAGCCAAGCAGGGGAAGCGTGAACTGCGAAACTCCTGCAATCGCCGACCCTGACCCGCCGGAAACAGTGTATGCGAGTTCTTCGGTGTATAGTCCGTCTGCTGCTGCGGATGATATGTTGACTGCCTGGACAATCGTGTACGAAGCCCCTTCAACTACGGGTGCTACGCTCAGCACCGTCTGCGCATTGCCGCCGGCGATGCCGCTGTAGCTGAACTGCGATGTCAGGTTCACAGACACATTCATAACTGAACCGGCAGAGGCGTTGAAGAGCACCGCGAACGACACAATTAGGGGCACGTAGTCTGTGCCAGGCACTCCCTGCTGCGTCGAGGCCGGTGAGTACCAGGAAACGCCTGTCACCTTGAGCAGATTGTTCTCCGAAGTTGCAGCTCTCGCATTTGTGGTCGCCAGACCAAGCCCTGCAAAGAGCAGAGTCAGGACAAGAACCGCAGCAAATACCCTGTATAGATTACCGTTCATGTTTCAACCTTCTTTACAACTATGTTTTTCATCAAAAGAGTGAAAATAATGGATGCGACCAGGAACAACATTCCTGTGATGTATATCAGGTCAAATGCATGCGTAGATGGAAAGCTCACAAAGACAGGTATGAAGGGAAGGGAGCTGTACTGCACCGGTACAAACCCGACCATTGCTTTCATTACATATGCAGTCTCAAAGACTCCGCCTAGTGCCGGGGCAAGCGAAGTTCCTATGTTTCGGAAGACAACATTCATTCCTGTTGCCTCACCGGATTTTTCAGGGGGCGTCGACAGTAGCAGTATGTTGATGACGCCGACAAAGATGAAGGACATGCCCAGCCCGAGAATTGCGGCATCCTCCGCTATAGAGAGTTCATTGGCCCTGTTGAAATAAAGGCCGAGGTATGCCAGGAAAAGTATTGCCGAGCCAATAATTATTGTCACCTTCGGCCCCTTTTCGGTCGTCACTTTCGCTCCCACTGGCGCGAAAGCCATGCTGAGAAGTGACGCGGGCAGAAGCACTATGCCCGACTGCAGTATTGATTCACCAAAACCGGCCGGCTGCGGATCCTGGAGCAGGGGAGGTATGGAATAGAACAGGAAGTAGAGTGCAGCCATGCCGAAGAGGCCCGTGAAATTCGCAAGGAACACATTTCTCACTTTGAGGAGCTCCATGTTGATGAATGGCTCGCTCGAACGTTTTTCGGAGAAGACGAAAGATGCAAGGAAAACAGCCGACAGAGAAAATGTTAGGACGGTTTGAAATGAAAACCATCCCCACGTCTGTCCCTCGGACAGGCTGAGTATCAGCGCTACAAGTCCCGCGCCGAGGAGAACAATGCTCGGAAGGTCGATGCTCTGTTCCTTCCTGAGCGACTCGTCGTGGAGGACAATGTACGAAACGACAACCAGCCCGATTGAAACGGGTATTGCGGAGTGGTACGACCACTGCCATCCATAGTTCTGGGTTATCCAAGATCGGAA
>JAKAPY010000136.1 GCA_021811925.1 Thermoplasmata archaeon
CGATCTGACAGCATCTCCGGCGGCGTGGATTCGGCGAATGGTGTGATTGCGCAGGAATCACTACTCAGAAGTGCAGATCGGAGAAAGGCTTAAAGGCAGTTCGCCAATCCACTTGATATGTTTCCGGTTCCCACCAGGTTCTTCGTGACATCTGGCAAGGCGATAAGCAAGGTTTCGGATCTGAATGCATTTGATCAGGCGCTAATACTCGCGGGCATAGGTGAACAGAACCTGGTTTCTGTTTCTTCCGTTCTGCCTGTCGGCGTAAAGAAGGTACCGAAGAGGGAGCTGCCGAGGGGGATGGTAACGCACTGCGTCCTCGCGCAGATGCGTGGAGGAGAGGGCGAGACGATATCGGCAGGTATCGCGTACGGCTTCAGGGCAGACGGGCAGGGAGGATACGTTGCGGAAGGGCATATGTACGGCACGCAGAAGAACCTCAACCAGATACTCGAATGGAAAATGGACGAGATGTCGAAACTGAGGCGTATGAAGTTCAAGAAGATCTACTACGTAACGGAGGAGCTTGACATACCGCTTGACCACTACGGCGCATGTCTTGCATCCGTTGTCTTCTCATTCGACTGATTGAATGGAGGCAACTTGATTGTAGTCACCTGCCCCTCATGCGGTTTTGGAAAGGTTGCACAGTCAGGCGTCGCAAGGACAAAATGTTCGCATTGCGGCAAGGCAATAAGCATATCAAAGGCACTGAAGCACTACGAGGGTGAGGATGCAGGGGCAGCAAGGACGGCCCTCTTCATCATAAACGCGGGAATGAAACCGCATCAGCTTTCTCCAGGGGCGGTTGAGAAGGCGAGGAAACAGGGCGGTGCTGCCATGCAGGCGGCAGGCAGGAAGACTGCCGGGAGGAGCATGGGCGATTTTCTGTCGTCGCACGACAGTTTCGGCATTGATGAATTTGCTGCCTTCCTCGGCATAAGCCAGGAGCAGGCGGAGACAAGGATTATGAAGCTCGCGGAAGCGGGCGCGGTCTATTCCTCGGCGAAGGGTGTCTTCCGTGTCGTCAGCTGAATCACATGAGTCTCTTGCTTCTTGCGGCACCCGGCGCGATCAGTTCCCTCGGCAGCAGACGGGTCAGGACAGCCAGGTAAACAGCGACTGAGATTGCAAGGGCGGAAATGTCGAAAAGCATTGTGAGCGCCGACGGGCGAAATGAAAACACAGGAATCATGATGACATTGAATACCGCCTGAAGCAGAATGGCATATGCGGTTCCCCTTGAGGCCGTTCCGCTCTCTATGCCGTAGCCTATGATGGAACCTGTCGCCCCGCCGAGCAGCTCTATGCCGAAAGTATAGACTACCAGGACAAGCAGAGTCGGTATGTTGAACGAAGCCGCTCCCGAAAAGACGATGCCGTATTCTCCAAGCGCAACACCCGCGGCTATTGATGTTCCCAGGGAGTAACCGTAAAATCTTCCGGAGCCCTTTCTCCTCACCCTCGGGAAGTTGAGTACCACGAGCACAAGGAGCTGCTGGATGGCAACGAAGAGCACAACGAAGACAATTCCGCCCCCGACGGCGGTCAGCTCCTCGATGTAGGCGAAGACTGCACCGATTATGATGCCGACTGCAAGCAGGCCGAAAATCCACCTGTCATCAAAATAAGGCTTGTCCGTCCTCGGCCAGGTGTAATTGGAGAGCGAAAGGTAGAGTAGAAGAAGGGCGGGGCCGAAGGAAAGCACCGCGATTACAGGAAAGAAGAACTGTACCAAGGCATAACCACCAGACAGATCACGTGAAATCCGAGAGCATCTTCTGCCCCTTTTTCTCCCCCAGGTTGGACACCTTCACACCCATCCGCCTGAGGCTCCTGGAGTGCTCGCCCAGAAATTCGGCGATAAGCTGGGGCATCATTCTCATGCACGGCTCGAGTTCGTCTGTGTATTCCTGCATGCTCCTGTTCTTTGTCCTTGTGGAGAGGTCATCCATTATGCCTATGAAGGTGACAGTCTTGAACGCCTGCCCGTCTTTCCTGACCATCTCCACAACATCCTGAAGGAGTGTTCGGGCGCTATCGAGCAGTATGCCTGAATCCCTGGTGTCTTCCTTGAGCGTAACAATTCTGCCATACTGCTCCCTCTTCCTCTCCATCACGGGTTCCTCGTCAATTCCCCTGGACGCATTGTAAAGCCAGCCCCCCATACCCGAGCCGAACATTCTTCTTGTATCTGGAGCGGCCCGTTCCCTGAGCTGCCCTATCGTTTCAATTCCCTCCTCGTTGAGCTTCTTCTCCGTGACCCTTCCAACGCCAAAAAGCCTGCCTACGGGCATGGGCGACAGGAAATCCTCCACCTGATCATCCCTTATGACTGTCAGGCCGTCCGGCTTGTTCACGCCGGCTGCCATCTTTGCGATGAGCTTGTTCGGCCCTATCCCGATGGAACAAGTCAGTCCCTCGCCTGCAAGCAGCCCCTCCTTGATGCGCCTGGCCACATCCGCCGCATCGTCGAATGAAGAAACAATGCCGGTCAGGTCGAGATACGCTTCGTCGATGCTTGCCTGCTCCATCACCGGACTGAATGTATGCAGAAAGTTCATGATCCTATCGGAAACTGTATCGTAGTGGCCGAGGTCCGCCCTGAGAAACACCGTATCTGCCGAAGCGTTCCTCTTTGCAAAGGCGATCGGCATGCCCGACTTTATCCCAAGTTTGCGCGCTTCATAGTTTGAGGTTGACACGGCGCCGCTGTCCTCGGTCCTTCCAGAATAGATACAGACTGCAACTGGCCGTCCCTTCAAAGAAGGATTTCGGAGCTCCTCGCACTGGGCGTAAAAATAATCCAGATCGACGTGCAATATAGTTCGTTCAGGCACGACGTTTAATCATATTGTGAATTTAAACTATTTCGGTGAGTCAGGCGGAGCCTGTTCGATAAGCATCCGGATGGCCCACCATGATTTTAAGCGGTGATTCGATTCGCAACTGATATTAGTCAGATACGTTGTTAATCGAACTGCCGGGTCCGCCCAGGAGTGCAGAAGCGGACCATGAGAGGCAGGAACCGGAAGGAGACTCAGAAAATGTCGATAAAGGGGTGGAAAATTCTCGCGTCTGTTCTTTCAGCCGCCGTAGTCATACTTGTTGTTGCAGCAGTCTATCTTGCCACCGTGGCAAACATGGGTATCATTTCGACGATGGCAGACAATCAATCTGTCACAGTGGGTCCGCTTTCGAGCTCGGCGGTACATTTCGGAATAAGGTATTCTGGATACCTTACAATCACCTATAATTCGACGGCAGCCATTGCTATAACAGTTTATTACACATTTGCCCAGCAGAATTTCACTAGCACCCATCTTGGGACGAGCGGCAGGATAGCGCTTCCGGTCCTTCCTTCCACAGTGACAATAACTTTCACTTCCGCACTCCAGAAGGCGACGATAAGCTATACCGTGTCTGAGCAATACTGAAAATCGTCAAACATAAAATAGTTGTATCTTCAATGGTACGGCCCGGAAATGTCAAAAAGCGGCCCGTACAGAGTTGATTTCGACCAGGGCGCGGACAACTATCGCTCGTCGCCCTACAATTATATCCCGAGGGGAAGGATAAGTTTCAGCAGGCTGGAGGAAAGGCACATCGCTGTCGCATTTGTGGTGCTTGTGGCTGCTTTCCTCGTGTTTTTCACATTACACGGCGGGCTGATGACGCAGATACCTCTCGCCCTGCTAATCTCGGTTGTCTCCGTCCTGACCGGGTTCCTTCTTCATGAGCTCATGCACAAATACTATGCACAGAAGTTCGGGGCCTGGGCCGAATTCAGATATTCCTTCTTCGGCCTGCTTCTCGGCCTCTTCACTTCCTTCCTCGGCCTTTTCCTTGCCGCCCCGGGGGCTGTCTATATTTCAGGAAACCTTACAAGGCGGGAGAACGGCATGGTGAGCGCGGCAGGACCGCTTACAAATACTGCATTTTCCTTCGTTTTCGTGGCAGCTGCGGTCGCAACTTCGAGCTTGGGGGGCCTGTGGACGACATTCTTCGCCGGCGTGGCATTCCTTGATGCGTGGCTGGGCGTGTTCAACATGATACCCGTTCCGCCGCTGGACGGATCGAAGGTAATCAGGTGGAATGTGAAGGTTTACGTAGTGTGCCTTCTGCTTCCGATCGCCGCCATCGCGTCACTGAGTCTGCTCAACCTGATTGCACTGCCTGGCCTGTGAGCATGCGCCCTGGAGCCTGCACTGACTTGATAAATAGGGGACCTGCTCGTGTGGGAGAGATTATTTAACTCAAGCATTTACACCTAAGCGATGAAGACACGCCTTGTCTTTCTCGGACCACCCGGGGCAGGAAAGGGAACTCAGGCCATCGTCATCGCCAAGAAATACCATCTGGCAAGGATTGCGACGGGGGACATCCTGAGGGATGCGATAGGAAGGGGATCCGCACTGGGCCTTAAGGCAAAGGAATTCATGGACAGGGGCGATCTCGTCCCCGATGATGTTGTGAATGCCATACTCAAAGATAAAATACACAACACTCCAGACGGCTTCATTATAGACGGGTACCCCCGGACAATTGAGCAGGCTAACTTCCTGCAGAGTGCCATTGAAATTCAGAGGGTGATTTACTTTGACGCTCCGGAGGAGATACTGGTGCAGAGGATAGTGAACAGGCGTGTGTGCCCTGTGTGCAACGCCGTCTACAACAAGCTTGAAAATCCACCTGCTGTCGAAGGGAAGTGTGATCTCGACGGGGCTGAACTCTTCCACAGGACTGACGATATCGAGGAAGTCACAAGGGAGCGGATAAAGACTTTCTGGCAGAAGACGGCGCCGCTCGTTGACTATTACTTTCACAAAGGGCTTCTTGCAAAGGTTTCGGCAGAAAGGAACGTGGGTGAAGTCACTGCCGAGATAGAGTTTGCGATCCAGACAGAGTGAGGAATGGAAAGAGTGCCTACTCCAGCAAGCATTCCGTTTACTCCTGCGCCACTAAACGGCATGGCTTGATTTAATTATAGGCAAGCACTAGCGCATGGCAGTAAGAAGATGGCAGGCAACATACTGGTAATCGGGGCGGGGTCCAGCGGCATCTTCACATCCATTGAACTCGCAAGGCGGGGCTTCAGCGTCAAACTCATCGACAGGGGAATGGCTGGCTCCGGCACATCGATGAGATTTCACGGGCTGCT
>JAKAPY010000137.1 GCA_021811925.1 Thermoplasmata archaeon
CTGCTGTCGTACGGCTCCGAAGTGAAGACTGCTTTTCTGCCCAGCACGCCGCAAATGTGCCTGGCTACGGTAGTCTTTCCGCTTCCGTCAATCCCTTCAAGAACAATGAACTTGCCGGCGCTCATGCAATCTCGTCCCTGAATTTACAGGCAATATGGAAGGAAAAAAACAATTCAATCATCTCCGGAAGTCCTGCCATCTGAAGATAAGTTCCCTTGCTGCTTTAACTTCATTCACCCGCCTGACGGGTGTCGAGTGGGGCGCAGAATGCAGCAATTCCGGTTCCTCCGCCGCAATGCTGCAGAAAAGCCCTGCGAGCATGTCAAGGGTCTGCTTCGAAAGGTTCTCTGTAGGTTCGATCATAAGCGCTTCGCTCACAATGAGCGGAAAATATATCGTCGGAGGATGAACACCGAAATCCATCAGCCTCTTTGCTATGTCGAGCGCGGTAATGCCTCGTCCTGACTTGAGCCGGTCCGCACTTGCAACAAATTCGTGCTTCTTCAGTTTCTTGTATGGGATGTCATAGCTGCCGCTTATCTTCTTCATGAGGTAGTTCGAATTGAGCACCGCCTTCTCGCTGTTCTGCTCCAGCCCATCGGCTCCGTTCATGAGTATGTATATGTAGGCGCGCAGCAGGACGGCAAAATTGCCCATGAATGAATGCACCTTGCCTATGCTCAGCGGCCTGTTGTAGTCAAGAGCGTAATTCCCTCCGTCCCTGACAATCCGCGGAACAGGCAAATACTTCTCAAGGAAGGACTTGACACCCACCGGACCGGCTCCCGGGCCACCCCCGCCATGGGGAGTTGCGAAAGTCTTGTGCAGATTGAAATGGACAATGTCGAACCCCATCAGCCCTGGATTGGTCTTCCCCATGATCGCGTTCATGTTGGCGCCGTCATAGTAGAGCAGAGAACCTTTTGAATGGAGGACAGATGCTATTTCCCCCACCCTCTCCTCAAAGAGTCCGAGTGTATTCGGGTTGGTGAGCATGAAAGCAGCAACACGCTCGTCCACTACCTTTTCAAGAAGCGCCACATCCACCATGCCGTCTTTTGAAGGGAGCTCTACCACTTCGTACCCGGCCATGGCCGCACTCGCAGGATTGGTGCCGTGTGCAGAATCGGGTATCAGTATCCTGTCCCTCTTCTCCCCCCTTTCATCGAAGTATGCCTTGGTCACAAGCATGCCCGTAAACTCACCCTGAGCACCGCCTGCGGGTTGAAGTGTTACCGCATCCATTCCCGAAATAGCAGCAAGCATCCTCTCGAGTTCGTACATCAACTGAAGAGATCCCTGGATTGTTGAAGCGGGCTGAAGGGGATGGACTCTCGAAGCGCCTTCAAAGGAGGAGAGGTATTCCGCCACCTTTGGATTGTATTTCATGGTGCATGAACCGAGAAGGTGAGGACCGTTGTCCACGGAGTAGCTCATCTGTGAGAGGTTTACGTAATGCTGCATGAGGTACCTCTCTGAAATCACAGGTATATTGAGTGATTTCCTTTCAAGCCTTCCCTTTGGAATCGCCTTCTCCGCTGCCGGAACTTTCCTGTCGAAACCGAAGAGCTCATCGTGCTTGATTTCATCGAGCAGAGGCTCATCCCAGATGGCCTGCGAGAACCTCATGCAACCACATCCAGGACGTTCTTGAGTTCGACTATGTCATTCTCCCGCATTCTCTCATTCACGGCCCATACGGATGCATTGCCCAGCTCCGGGATGAACTCCCCGAGCGGTAATCCGCCTATGATGCCGTGTTCAACAAGTTCGGCCATCAGCCTTGCAGGCTCTTTCTTTGTCTGAATGGTAAACTCATTATATCCTGGCCCATCGAACAGGACATTGTAATTCACTCCGTTGAGTTCCCTCATCGCGATTGAACGAACGGACTCTGTTTTCCTGGCAACATCTGCGAGTCCTGAAGAACCAAGCGAGGAGAGGTAGACGGACGCTGCCACGGAAAGAAGCGTCTCATTCGTACATATGTTGGAAGTCGCCCTGGACCTCCTGATATGCTGCTCACGCGCCTGAAGCGTGAGGCAGAAGGCCCTCTTTCCATCCGCATCTACCGTAGCTCCCACGATGCGTCCCGGCATCTTTCGGACATGCTCCTTCCTGCAGGCGAAGACACCGAGGAGAGGACCACCGGTGTTCATTCCAATACCCAGGGACTGCCCCTCGCCTATGACGATATCGGCACCATACTCTCCGGGCGGCTTGACAGATGCAAGCGAGGCCGGGTTGACTCCCACCACCAGCGGCACGTCCCCGAGTGCTTCCTTGAGATCGAGGACTGGTTCGTCATAGAGGCCGAAGATGTTGGGCATCTCGGCGTAGACGCCGCAGGCATCCTTCTTCGCGTGGGATACTGCCTCATCAAGCTTGAAATGACCAGTTTTTCTGTCGAAACCGTATTCGACCAGGTTGATGGACAGCCCCTTCAGGTAGTTTCGCAGGACCGACTTCTTCCAGGGTGCAAGTGCCATCGGAATCACAAAGGTGCCCCCTTCCCTGATCCTGCGGCACATTGTTGCTGCCTCGGCAAGGGCTGTCGAACCGTCATACATGGATGCGTTTACAGCATCCATCTGGGTGAGCTCGCTCATAAGACTCTGGTACTCGAATATAAGCTGCAGCAAACCCTGGCTGAACTCAGCCTGGTATGGAGTATATGCAGTATAGAGTTCAGATCTCGACAGCACCTGGCCGACTACCGAGGGGATAAAAATATCATATATGCCTGATCCGAGAAAGCACTTCATCTCCGAGCAGTTCCTGTTCCTGCCGAGCAGGGAGCGCACGTGCGAAACAACTTCCATTTCGCTGAGGCCGCTCCGCAGCTTCAGACCGTTTGTCCTGAATGGGGCCGGTATGTCGGAAAACAGCTCTTCAACATTATCCAATCCGAGAAAGTTGAGCATTTCGCTTCGTTCGTCAGAAGGCATCGTAATCCGTTTAGCACAGTGGATAATTTAATCTTTCCCCAAAAGGGCGTTTATTCAAACAGAGCCGCCGGTGTGGTCAGTTGCCATCTATCCTGACGGCCACCTTCCTGTCCACAAGCACTCGAGAATACGCCTCCGGGAGAAAAGCAACATCCTCCTTTTTTACGTCAAACTCGCCGAACTCTGTTGCAAACTTGGGCACGTTTTCAACGAACCTGACCATGACGAGCTTGGGCGCATGGAGCTTAACGCCTTTCGGAGCTTCGTCCTCCGACTCCTCTGCTCTCCGCTCCTCCGCCACAGTGATTGCAGTGGAAGACAAGGGCGGCGGCGTAACCGTCGAAGTGGTGTCTCTTGGAAGTTGCCCCGTGTGCAAAGAAGCATTCTCGTGCTCCCTTACCGCAGATATCATGTGCGCCAGAAACTCTTCTTCCTCGGCAGAGAGACCCTTCTGCCCGGAAGGCTCCGACTTCCGCTGACTAACAGCAAAAAGCGCCAGCTTACGTGTCCTGAATTCCCATATCTGGTTGAGCAGCTTCCTTGCCTCCCTTATCTGGGTCTGCGCCGTATGAAGCAGCTCCCTGTTGGACGAACTTGCCTCTTCTCCCGCCTTCTCGAGTGAGGCAATGTATTCCGCTGCCTTCCTGTAGAAATCATGCGGTATGTCCACAAGAACATCCCCCCTGAGTGTCCTGTAAACCCTTGTGATTTCGGCATAATCCACTTTGTAATCCTCGGAAGACATTGCTGTTGGATTGGCAAGTCATTATAAGAAACCTTTTTTTATCAAAGACGGATATCCTCACCAAGCCTGCGAAAGTGTAGAAATGAGCTCCACAATTGACAGACTGGCTAGGATGGAGAAACTGCTTGAGCACCTGGCGGAAGAGAGCGCCGAGGCGCCCATCATTGTTGAGGGGAAGAACGACAGGGAGGCGCTCAGGAGACTAGGCATAGGTGGCATTGTGTTCATTGTCAATGGAAGGCACACGCTGTTTCAGATGTGCGAGGACATAAGCAGGGAACACAAGAAGGTCATACTGCTCACCGACTGGGACAGGAAGGGCGGACAGATATGCAGCACGCTTTCCAAGGACTTTGCGGCCAACGGTGTCAGGGCGGATGAAAAGATAAGGGCAAGACTTTCATCGATGAGTTCAGGTGAAATAAAGGATGTCGAAAGCCTGCCGCGGCTGGTGGAGAGGCTTAGAACCATGGGAAAAAGGTGAAAAACAGGCTCAAGGCATGTTCCACGGAGGCGCTGCCATCAGAAAGGTTATTATTCGACCTCCAGTATCCGCTCAAACTGACGGGTCCGTAGCTCAGCTAGGTAGAGCAATCGGCTCTTAACCGAAAGGTCGAGGGTTCGAAAGACATCATATGTCCGAACATCCCTCCGGGCCCGCCTGACCGTTCTCTTCGCTTTTTCAGCTGTCGTACGGCCCGCGGTCTGTATTTCGGCGCCACTCATGCAAGCTGGATTCGGTCCGTCCTGCGACAAATAATATATCACGTACTGCGTGAGTCGATCAGTTCTTGCAAAATCAAGGGGTGTGCACTTGAAGAAAATCGTCTTAGTAGGTACGGCCGGCGCAGGTAAATCTACACTCACGGCTGCTTTCGACGGATGGATGCATGACAACGGGCATGATTGTGTAATAATGAATTTGGATCCGGGCGCAGAGGACCTTGCCTACGAACCCGACATCGACATAAGGGAATGGGTAAGACTGGAAGAAGTCATGAAAGACTACACACTTGGCCCCAACGGAGCTCAGATTGTCGCCTCCGATCTTCTTGCTCTAAACATGGACAAGGTGCTTGGGCCTATAGAAAAACTGGATGCTGATTACCTGCTCGTAGACACGCCGGGCCAGCTGGAGTTGTTTGCCTACAGGCAGTCTGGGAAGGTCGTAATAGACAAGCTCGGGACGGATGAGACGGTGCTCGCGTTTGTTACCGAACCTGCCATATGCAGATCACCTGGAGGCTTCATTTCATCAAGCATGCTCTTTGCGAGTGTAAACTTCAGGTTCGAGGTGCCCGCGCTTAACATAATTTCTAAAGTTGACCTTATCCCCAACGAGGAGCTTGACAAGATACTTCAGTGGGGGCTTGATGAAATGAAACTCTACGACGACCTGGTCGATGAAGATCTGAGGTCGGCGAAATC
>JAKAPY010000138.1 GCA_021811925.1 Thermoplasmata archaeon
CATTTCCTGTACATCTTCTTTCCCTCCCTGTCCTTGCCTGATCGTTCCTTTGCCATCGTTCACACTAGCTTTCATCTTTATTCCTTCTGTTCTATAATTTATCTTTGCTAGTGATTCAACTTCTGATGGGTCCTTACCAGAAGCATATCCTCAAATCTGCGAAGTTATGAACATCATCATGCTACTGCCTGTTGTGGGATGCAGTGTGCGGGAATACTGGCGATGGAGGGCATAATTATATACTCGAATTTGTATGAGTGCCGCTATTAATCAGGCACTGGTGATTTTTTTGGCAGCTACTGGAAGCGGATCTTTTGCAAAGAAAAAGAAAGGAAGATTGATGTGGGCAGTCGTCGCCGTGGTCGTCGTTGTGGCTTTGATAGGCTCGGTGGTCGCCTACACTGTTTATAACAACAACCAGAACAAAATAACAGATATATACTTCTACAACTGGTGGGCAACAGATGGAAAGATCGCGCTGACTAAGACTGTTGCTGGATTCCATTCGAAGTATCCACATTACCAGGAAGTTTCAACCCTCAAGCCGGGAGCCGGAGGCATAGCGGCTCGACTTGCAATATTGGACCTGATACAGTCGGGGCATGCTCCAAACACCTTTCAGGCGAACTTCGGCTCAGATATGATAAGCTATGTTGAAGCAGCGCCACATGGATTAAACTCGTTCGTAAACATGACGCCGGTTGCTCAGTCGATGGGGCTAATGACCAATGCCGTGCCGTCTGTCATCGCAGCAGGTATGTACAATGGCACAATGCTTTCGCTGCCTGTTGATACGCACAGGGCAAGCCTGCTCTATTTCAACCCTCAGGTTCTGAGAGCTCACAACTTGTCAATACCGACGAACCTCACACAGTTACTCAATGAAACAGCTACCCTCAAGGCAGACGGCTTGACCCCCTGGATGGTCCCTGGGAACGATAATGGGTGGGATCAGCTGAATCTCTGGGAGAGTATTTTCCTCTCAATAGCCGGACCAAAGCTGTACGATCAGATACCCTACGGAACAATTAATCTGTCAAGCCCCACAGTACAGAATTATATTTACGAAACTAACCAGATACTGTTGCAGTTCACGTCAGACAATTACTTAGGTGCTTCGACGCTGACTTGGTCTGAAGCGATAAGCCATGTTGTCAGTGGTCAGGCTGCATTTCAGGTAAACGGCAATTTCTATGTTAATTACGCCTAC
Organism: Thermoplasmata archaeon; assembly: GCA_021811925.1. GTDB lineage: Archaea > Thermoplasmatota > Thermoplasmata > Sysuiplasmatales > Sysuiplasmataceae > JAJZXY01. Next base: position 1,211 of record JAKAPY010000138.1, read on the forward strand.
GATTATCTTAACACAACAACATACCCCGCAATAGCACCGTACACAAACTGGACAAATGTATCACTGATGGAAATGCCATTCCCGGGAACGGCAAATTACTACAATCTTGTAATTGACTCAGTTGCGGTGCCCACTGGCCCATCTGCTAAATCAGGACTTTTGTTCGCCAAGTACTTCAGTTCCTATGCAGGTCAGCAGATATTCACAAAGTGGAAGGCTGTTACATTTTACAACAATGTAACAAAAGATTACTACAACGATCCAGCTCAATGGTACGACTATCAGGCACTGTTATCCACTCCAAGCAATGACTTCGTAATGAGTTTCCCAGGCGGACTGTTCCCGAGCGTATTCAGTTCGATAGACACAGCTTTCACTGGACTGACTCAGGGCGGTGCGTCATACCTGTCCACATGGAACACAACATTCGCTTCACAAATGGCGAGTGAAAAATCGCAGTGGCTGTCGGCCAACCAGATGGGTCTTGGTTTCTGGGGAACGTTGTCTAACCCGCTTGGCGGTTACCTGCCACCGTGGGTAAATGCAACAGCTTCGACAGTCCATCAGACGACTGCAGGCAGCAGCGTTGTGCACAGCGTAACTCCTATGGCAGGTCGCCATGCTCCAAGCGTTTCGATCCCGGCATTGGCCTTCAGCTCGTCGGACAACCTGATGACAGGCACTTCGCTTCTGAAGGCCGAAGTGTCTACCCCGTCGCTTAAACAGGCATTTGATTGAGTTAGGACCAGCTGGCAGAAACCAGCTGGGAAACTCCAAACTGAGACCATGAAAAGTGAAAGGCACGCCTCTGGAAGGCGCAAGATGACATTTCTGTTCGTGGTCCCTACCTTATTTTTTGCAGCATTCCTTATATATTTCATAATCTGGAATCTTTATTATTCATTTCTTGATTACTCGATACTTCATGCCCACAATCCGCCATTTGTTGGTTTCGGCACCTACTCGTCCGTACTGGGAGACCCGTTGTTCGTTACTGCTTTTGGTAGAACAATGCTTTGGGTGGTAGTGTGCCTCGCGGTTACAAATGCGCTGGGAATCCTTATAGCTTCACTGATATTTTTTCTCGAAAATGGGAAACTGAAGTCAGTATACAATTCCCTTTTCCTGTACCCGATATCGATTTCACTGGCTGCTTCAGCTGTAATCTGGACTTGGCTTTACAATCCGCAGGAGGGTATCAATTCGATATTTGTGGCGTTGCACTTACCAACCTTTTCCGGTCTGTCTAGTCCATCAACTTCTGAGCTGAGCCTGATAATTGTCTCAATATGGATATATTCGGGCCTGTCAGCGATATTCTATTACTCCTCATTCCAGGGTGTTCCCTCCCAGGTGATTGAGTCAGCAAGAGCTGACGCAGCCAAGGCTCACACCATTGTCTTTAAAATACTACTGCCAGAGGCAAAAAATGCATTCATAGTCGCCACTGTGACCATATTCCTTTTCGTTCTCAGAATGTTCAGCCTGCCCTATGTGGCGACTGGTTTAGACCCCTTCACAATGACGCTCGCCGAGCAGATGTTCAATTATTTCACAACAGAGTTTTTTTCCAAAGCATCTGTAGTTAGCATCATTGTTGTCATAATAGCGGCGGCCGTCATCGTCCCGTATGCTCTGTTTGGAGTAAAGAGGTGGATATCCGGTGATTAGGCCGCTGAAGATAGCGAAGAAAACGATTCATCATGCCATTTTGATCATACTTGCAGCCCTGTGGCTAATACCAGTATACACCATGCTTATTGACGGAATGAAATCGGCAGGAGGCGTCCTGACGACACCCATACTGCAGCCTACAGGCCTCTCTTTCACTCCTCTTATAACAGTTTCCAGTGCGCTGGAACTGCCAATCGTTAACAGCCTCATCCTTGCGATAGCGACCGCAACGATTTCTACATTTATCGGTGCACTGGCTGCATTTTACTTCTACAAGGGCAGATCCTGGACAAACAACACTGTCTTTGTCATAATCGCGATAGCCACGTTTATACCATATCAGATAACGCTCGTCCCTATAACTGAAATATTATCAACACTGGGTCTGTTCAACACCTACCCTGGCCTGATATTCACCTTCGTCATATTCCATCTGCCTGGCGGGGCATTGCTTATGACGATATTCATGAGTAATTTACCGAAGAGCATAGTTGAGTCTGCCAGGGCTGACGGTGCGAGTGACTGGATTGTATTCAGCAAAGTGGCATTCCCTCTCACACTGGCAGGAGCGGTCTCAACCTTCATACTCACGTTCGTGGAGGTATGGAACAACTTCTTCATACCGCTCGTTCTGACTTCAACACCCAACATGTACACTGCCTCAATCTCACTGCTCTCATACACTGGAGGCTACGGGACACTCTACAACGACAGTTTCGCAGCTGCTCTAGTAGCATCGCTCATACCTCTGCTTGTATTTGTACTCCTCGGAAGATATTTTATGCGTGGTTTCCTTGCTCTCGGGAGCGGCTCGAAAGGGTGATTTGGAATGGTCAAAATCGGTCTTGAAAATGTCACTAAGATATTTACGAAGAAGAAACTTGAGAACAAAGTGCTAGATGATATCAGCTTCGAAGTCGCAGATGGCAATTTCTTCGGCATAATTGGACAGAGCGGAGCAGGAAAGACGACACTCCTCCGGATAATTGCAGGTCTGGAGGGACCGACTCATGGAAAGGTCAAGTTCGACAATACGGTCGTCGCCGAGGAAGGAAAGATCAAAGTGCCAATAGAGGAAAGGAACATAGGCATGGTATTCCAGACTTGGGCTCTCTATCCTCATCTCACAAGTTATGATAACATAGCTTTTCCGCTCAGAGCGAAGAAGATGGATGAAAATGATATTGAGTCGACTGTCCTGCATCTGGCGAAAATGCTGGGAATAACTGAAATTCTAGTCAGGAAGCCTGGCAGGATCAGCGGCGGGCAGCAGCAAAGAGTGGCCGTTGCAAGGGCTCTTTCCAAGAGCCCTTCTCTTCTGCTGCTTGACGAGCCATTCAGCAACCTCGATGCAACCATCAAGGATAATGCTAGATCTCTCATCCGCACTGTGCAGAAGGAGCTGAGTATCACTGCTATCATAGTTTCCCACGACCCTGCAGACATATTTTCGCTCGCCAGTGACACGCTTGCGATAACAGACGGCAGGAATGCCCAGATGGGCAGGACTTCGGACCTGTACCACAAGCCCAGTAACTTAACTGTTGCAAGATCCATAGGTGAGATGAGTGTCATACAGGGTTTAATGACGCAGGGTTCCGGCAAAGATGTTGAAGTAAAGTTGGGTGATAGATGTAAACTGGGCTTCAGGAGAGATGAGCTGATTGCCATAGTTCCGGAGAACAATACAGAGGTAAGAGTCGGCTTCAGGCCGGAATCGCTTGAAGTACTGGAGGAGAATAATACCGCACTGAAGGGGTCGGATTATTGGGTATTGATCGGTAACGGTTTTGTAAAAATATGCAGCTATTCCGCCGGAATATTCAGGGTGCTTATAAGGCTGGACGGATTGGATGATGATATAGCGGTAAGCAGCGATGTGTCAATCGATACGGACAGCAGAATTTCGCTTTATGCAAAGAGGGATGACCTGAAGCTGTTTGACTCAAATGGCAATTCAATGCTGAACTACTCGATGAGTTTGGGGAAACAGGGCAGCTCTAATGACGAGAGAAGGCGGATTTATGCATCCACATAATCCGACAAGTATGCCGAGGTATTTTATGTTCAGGGGATTTGACGATTCAAATGAATGGATTTCCTAAAGGGTTCAGATTCGGCTGGTCACAATCTGCATTTCAGTCGGAGATGGGGAACAGGCTGAACGTAGACTCAAACACAGATTGGTACAAATGGGTGCATGACGGTAGTAATATAGTGGCTGGACGAGTCA
>JAKAPY010000139.1 GCA_021811925.1 Thermoplasmata archaeon
GCAGTCAGGAGGGCGGCTGAAAACCAGATGACAGAAGGTCTGCTGTTCGAACGCTCGCTTTTCTACTCACTTTTTGCTACACTGGACCAGAAGGAGGGAATGAACGCATTCCTGAACAAAAGGAAGCCGGAATTCAAGGGTGAATGAATGTCAGCCCTTAATCTCATGAAGCGGAAACATGATGAAATATATTTAATGGTGCATGTTACACTACTCAATTTGAGCATAACGGATCGCTATGGTGGTACAGTTGACTGAAGAAATCAAAACGAAGATTTGCTTGGTAGGAGACAACAACGTAGGCAAGACAAGCTTGATCAGGCGCTTCGTGCTGGATACATTCGACGACAAGTATACATCCACCATAGGGACCAAGGTCACAAAGAAAGAGGTGACCGTGAAGAAGGAAAATGGAAGGGAAATCAATCTTTCAATGCTCATCTGGGACATAATGGGCCAGAAGGGATTCAGGGAACTGCTCAGGGAGTCGTACTTCTACGGCGCAGAGGCGGCACTCTGCGTGTGCGATGTCACCAACAAGGAGTCGCTTGAGGAGCTGAAATACTGGATCAAGTCGATGGAGAGCATAACTGGACATATACCGATGGTTTTCATTGGAAACAAGGGAGACCTGACAGACCAGTCCGTTGTCACACGCCAGGATATTGAGAAGATAGCAACATCCTATGGTTCTCCGGCAATCGTGACCAGTGCCAAGACAGGGGAAAACGTGGAGACTGCTTTCATGCGGTTGGCATCCCTGCTAACTGCACGAAAATAAAGAAATATAGATTTACTTCTATTCTTCTGATTGAACCACCATCGGGCCGCTTGATTGCCGGGAGATGCGCTTAATCTTGGACAGACAAAATATCAGGAGAAGGGTACTGCTGCTGTTGCTGGCAGCGGCAGTGATCATGCCATCCGTCTCCTTTTTCTCGTTCAACGCATCCGCATCCTCGTCCTCATCAACAGGTTCAGGGACGACCTTTTACCTTCACGATGACGGCAACGGGTTCGGGCACTACGGGAAAAGGTATGACTGGGCAAACACAAGCCTCCCGTACAATCCGCTCAGTCCGTACTTCATAAGCAGCCAGTACCAGGGAATTGAGCTCAATTCGACCGGGACTTCAAGTTCATTCAGGTGGATAGCATGGCCTGCAGCTGGGGAAGCCGTCGTCATCAGCGGATATGTGAACGTAACTCTGTACATGTCACAGACAAACACATCGGCAGGCTCAGACGTCTCCTTCCGGGTTCAGCTGCAGAACTGCACCTCGGCAGCGCTTGCCTTCGGGTCTGTGATAGCACAGGCCACGACAGCTGCAATGCAGCTTTCACCTGAAGAAAAGGTGGTTCTGTCGATCCCTGTAATATCTCCATACACTCTGCAGCCAGGCGATTTCCTGGTGCTCAACCTGAGCAGGACCGATTCCAACTCCAATTCAAGTGTATTCGTCAGTTTTGATTACAATTCCAGTCCATCATCATTTGCCGTCTCCCTTTCTCCCAGGCTCGGCACTATATCCATCACACTTCCTCCACCCTCGCTGTCATTTGACAATCAACCATACGCAATTCTTGCGAACGTGAGCGATTCCCTTGGTTCAGGCGACCTGGGAAATGCAACGGTGACAATCACCGGCTCCTCCGGTCATGTTTACGTCGGAGGCGCCCAGATGAAGGCATACATCAACACCTCCTACACAACAGGCTACATCTACAGGGCTGCGCTTCCATACGGCAATTACACCCTGAACATCACCGCGAGCACAAGGTCGAATCTTACCGGATATCACGAGCAGCAATCCAAGACTGCCTCATTTACTGTACTTCCATCACTCAGCAACTTCAGCCTCGCCGTTCCTGGAAAGGCAACAGCGGGCCTCCCTTTTCAAATCAGGCTGACAGCATATTCCGACAGTGGGCAGGTGATGACCGATTTCAACGGCAGCGCCATGCTTCGATTCGTTCGGCCGAACGGCACTTCGCTTCCGCCATCGAAAGTTGGCAAAGGCACTGTGAATTTCACATCCGGCATCTCCTCAGTGGACGAGGTGCTCTACGCGTCTGGCAAGTTTACCCCTGTTGCCTCTAACGGGACTGCCACTGGGACAGGCGCACCGATCAATGTTTCCGCTTCCGCGGTGGATGTGATTTCAGTCACTCCTTCACATCTCTCGCTGACAGCCGGCCAGCAGGTCCAGTTCGGCGCTGTTGGTCTGGACTCTTATGGTGATGTGAACACAACATGGATTCCATACTGGTCCGTTTCCGGGAGCATCGGAAGGATAAGCGGCTCGGGCCTCTTTACAGCCACGGGTAACGGTACTGGCGAGGTGACTGTGACGGACAACGCGACCGGTGCGACCTCATTTTCCACCATAGGCGTCTCCCCGTCATCCCTTTTCAGTTTGCATGTGGTTCCTTCAAACACAACGCTGCTTGCAGGAGAAACATACTTCTTCACCGCTTACGGCTTCGACTATTACGGCAACTCTGTCACTCTCGGTGCGGTCGTATGGCAGACGGATGCCGGTTCTCTCTATACAAACGGCACAACCGTGATGCTGAATGTCACACGGAGCACCATGCAGCACGGGTGGGTGGAAGCATATTCCGGCGGGCTCACATCAATTGCCCAGTTCAACGTGACAGCATCTGCCTACAGCCCCCAGGAACTGCTCCAGATACCGTTGCAGTCGTGGCCATCAGGCAGCAGCTACACACTCAACCTGACGGACTACTTCTCAAATCCGGGTGACCCGACCGACAGTCAACTTGAATGGTCGCTGACCGGAGGTTCGTCAATCCTGTATGCATACGGCTCAGGCATCGTGGGCAACACGCAGGTTGTCCTTGTCCCGTACAGTTACGATTTCGGCTATGCTGAAATCAACATCACAGTTACCAATACCGCAGGATACTCCGTAACCGAAACATTCCAGGTGCATGTTCTCCCCAGGCCGCACTGGATAAACAGCCTTCCGCAGTACATGACTGTGCCTGCCAACAGTTACTACTCGATCAACCTGACATATTTCATCGACTGTTCGCCATACCAGCCCACATCAATCTCCATCGGAACCAGCTCCCCCTATGTTTATGGCAACGGCCAGACCATCACCTACTTCTTCCCTTCCAGCACAATATCGGGCAAATATGCCGTCGTGCTCACAGCAACTGATCCCGACAACGTGAGCAGCAGCATTGTGCAGATAATATCCGTCAGCTCTTCTTCCCCCCCAACTGTTAACACTGCCGGCGCTCCTCCGTCCAGCCTGACAATAGACAGGGGAGGCAACGCCACCCTGGAATACCCGCTTGAAACTTATTTCATCTCTCAGAACACGCTGACCTTCGAAGCAGTCGCGTCCGGTGCCACAGCATACGTGGCCCAGGGAAACATACTCCACATATACACTCAGGCGGCGAGCTTCGTCTCCAACGGAACCGTGCTTGTCATGGCGAGGTCAACCGCAGGAGAATATGCCTTCCTCATGATCGACCTCAGGATAGTCTCGGTTGTCTCTCCCCCCTCAGTCCTTCCCCTCCCTGCAATTTATGTAAGCTACAGCCCGACGGGCTCCTTCAACTATGCCCTTCCCCTGGCAGGATACGTGACTGACACCTACGTGCCCCTGGACCAGGTCAGCGTCATAACAGATTCAGCATACATCACCTTCAACGGAGGCAATTTCAGCCTCCTGTTCTCGATGCCTGCTGCGCCCGGGGGCACCGGGAACTACACCTCGCCATACTGGTACAACTCGACAGTTGTGTTCGTCGGTGGTCCGCTGCAAAGTCTGGACAGTGATTCAATCGCAGTTTCACTGAACGTGCACGTCTCATCCATCCCCCCGCCCGGCCCCAGGGCCGCCCTGCCCCCGTTCCTCACAATGGCCGAAAACTCGGTCTACACCTCGCTTAACCTGTCCGACTACATCGCCTCGCCCGGGGGCGGCAGCATCACATACACGGCGTCTCAGGTGCGGAACATTACCGTATCCGTATCCGGAAGCGGTGATGTCACAATAGCCCCCGAAAGGTATTTCTACGGCAACGAAAGGGTATACTTTGAGGCGAGTTCGGGCACCGGCTTCTACGTCTTCAGCATACTTGTCATGGTCTATCCCATCTATGTGCCGCCTGTGGTTTCACTGCCCTCAACCATCTCCCTTAACTCGTCGACGACGGTGGTGAATCTTTCTGCATACATCGACAATCCAAACAATGAACCTCTTGTGATAAGGGCTTTCGGCAGCGGTGTCACAGTCGTCGGTGACAACTTGCTAATCATGCTTCCGCAGGGAGTCTCGCGGGAAACTGTGACAGTGGTTGTCAGCACTGCTTTCGGCGCAGCGCAGACTAGGCAGGTCAGCCTCAACCTCGTGGACCAGTTTCCAAGCATTTACGTAATTCTCTTCTATGCCCTGCTTCTTACCATGATCGCAGTTGGCGCAATGCTCACCTACCAGCGCCTGATACCAAAGCCATTCCAGCTGAATTCGCTCCTCCTCATACACAACGACGGCAGGCTTATAGCCCACAGCCACAGACTCGATTACGGTGGAGTCGACAGGGACATACTGGTAGGCATGTTCACTGCTATACAGGACTTCGTGTCCACGTCCTTCCCGGAGATGGGTGGAGAGACACAGGCTCTCAACAGGATAGAGTTCGGGAAATTCAGCATATTCGTCATCCGCGGTTTCAACGCATTCGTGCTTGCAATCTACTCGGGGCAGCCCCCAAGGGGATGGCCACAGCAGATGAGCGAAGCCCTGGTGAGGATCGAGAGGACGTACACGCTCACCGACTGGGACGGCCGGCAGGAGAGCCTGCCCGGTCTGTCGGACCGCCTGAATGCAATGTTCCGCGGGAGTTTCTCGGTCGGCATCACCGAGGAGTGAAAAAGCGGACAGCACTTCAGCCGGTGCATTTTCCAGCATCTGTCACTTTCAGACTTTGATACCCGGGTTAAAGCCTTTTAATACTCTGGCCAACGATGTTTTATGCAGGACAAACATGAGCAAGGAGCAAGCAGTTCTCAGCACGGCGTTCAGGTTCCTTACCGAACTCAAAAAGGGAGATATGGAATAC
>JAKAPY010000140.1 GCA_021811925.1 Thermoplasmata archaeon
CTGTTGCCCTTTCGAGAATGGCACTGAGTCTGTCAAGGTTATCCGACAATTCGTTGTCTTGCAATGCCACCACTGGTGTAATAGAATGCTGGTGATTTAAGCGCTTCAGATACGCCTCACTGAGGGCTGACAGGGGTGACGGGAAATCCAGGACTCTGGAATTCATCGAATCTCACTTTTCTGCGGGAAGAGTAATCCGCGCTTTGTTTCAATTAATCATATTCGACTGCTCTAAGCCTTCAAAACTGCGATACAGTCAAATAATAACACGCTTATAGTAGACGTCGGCGCGGGTGTAACGCGAAGAGCTTGACAGCATATAATTCCGGCCAAGGCAGGGGGACTACTAAATCCATGGAAGAGCAGTTGCTCTCCTTTTCATTCAGGCACGGAAGAGACTGGACCAGGCTGACAAACAGGCTACGTTGCCGTATGGAGAGCCTTTCCTGGCATCCGAACGGCACCGACTTCAACTATGAAATTATACTGGCAAAATGGGATGACAAAAGGACAACAATCGATTCATTCTTCAGGAGACAGGAGACAATCGGGCTGATCAATGAACTAATCAACTGTGAGCGTATTTTCCGCAATATTTACATGGTATCGTTCACTGGACCATTTCACAATACGGTCAGGGAAAATCTCCTGAAGTACAACTTGACAACATACAGTTCAAGTGTGGAAGAGGGCGTTCAGAAATGGAATGTTTTGATACAACCGAGGAGTCAATTCAGATTTATACGCAGTTTGATGGATATCGGAAACTTTACTGTAAATCCCGCCTTGTCGGCGGTCAGTTCAATTGACATGTCCAGAATCATGTGGGCAAATCAGCTCCTCTCTAAACTTTCCAAGCTGGTCCTTACTGACAAGGAAATAGAATATCTCATGGCTGCAGGCAGACTGGGTTACTTCAACGAAAGGCGAAGCCTCAGCGTAACAGACATGGCCGCTCTTCTTTCCAGAAACAAATCAACAGTTGACAGATCACTGAAATCTGCGATCGGTAAACTCCTCAGTTGCATTATCGCTTCCATGAATGAGGCCAATTAATGCGAAAGCATCAATAAAACCGGGGATAGTGCGGATTTACTTTTTCCCAAATCATCCTCCGTATACCTTCCCACACGAGTCCCTCCAGTTCAAAGGGAATGCCATCTGAGCCGGGATCAAGCCATTTCGGGGGACCATTGTGAAGACCGGCGGTTGCCGCACTTTTGAGGGCGGATATTAGTGTCTGTTTGTCCGGAAGCGCATAAAAGTCTCCCGAAATTGCAGCCAGTGCCCCTGCAATTCCGTAAGCACCGAAATTTGAAACTGAGGAAAAGACCAGTGCGTCTGTTCCAACAGCCGATGCAATGATTCTGCCATTAGGATGGAATTTAATGACTTCTTTCTCGATGAGGCCGCATCCGGCCTCATTGCCTCCGTCTCCCACGCCAACTGTTGGTATGCCTCTTTTTGGAGCTTCGTTTAAAATGTCATCTAGCCTCGCCACTTTGGAAGAAATGTCCATTCCCTTCATTGACATATATCTGCCTGAGGAATTCTTTGATGGCCTTTCAATGGCTACAATTGCTGACGGAGAAAACTCATCAAATACGGAGCTAAAATCAATCTCTGTATTTTCCTTGAATCCTCTGACCACGACCTGGTGTTCCTCCCCCAATCTGCCAGCCAAACTGAAACCGCAGCCCATGAAGCACTTCTCAACCATCCATGCCTGGCTTGCATCTGTAAGCACCACGGGTCTCACCCTCAGCAGCTCCGAAAGAACCCTTGACAGCATGGATGCTCCGACCGGACCATCCTGCTCGGCAACGAAGTCGCCGTAAGTCGGGAAACCGGTAATGAACAAGACGCATGAATCAGGCCTAACCTTCTCATTTATCAACGAAGCTGCCCTGTAAGTCAATGGAATATTTCCGGACTGTCTGCGTGCAGCGTCGTAAAGGTCAATTATGAACTTCCTGGAATGAAAGTCCGTTGATACAAGTCTGTCAATGTGTTCGGATATCTCCATTGCTGCGGAACCATTCATTCAGCGATCGGACATTGATGGCAATTTGCATATATTTAGTCACCTAAATCAATTTTCATTTGAGCTGGTAAGCTTCACAGGGTTCCGGCTGGAGATTGATGCAGACACAAGATTTCAGCGCAAAAGCCTGGCATAAGATTATGCCCTCAATGCGACAGGCATGATATGCTTAGATCGCCCGGGCTTTTGGAGATTGCCTGATGAAATTACTACGGTGACCTGTTCGCAGGAAGCCATGAGCAAACTGTCAGGTTGGGTCGCGCCCGGCATGGCCTTCCGATTAATTCAATGATTGATGGAAAATTTTTGAGCTGCAGGACCTCATATGTGGACTCAAGGTTCCGGATTTGCGCTGGATGCAACATGTTGCATACCAGGTTTATCTCTTTCCGGGAATTTAGTGGTTGTTGCCGGCAGGATGGTCTCTGTTCGTTCAGTACTTTGCTTACCAACATTGAAAAAGACTGTAGACCAACCACGGATGCTCCATAAGTTAAGAAAGGGGACTCGAAATGTCGTCGGGAACGGTTAATGAGAAGGTGGGAGTGGCTAAGCATGCGAGCGCAACTGGCCTTGTTCCGAATCAGGTCGGATTCTGGGGACTGGTCTTCCAGGGTCTCGGCGGCATTGCTCCGATCGGCATATTTTTTGCACTGATCGGAACAGCAGAATTCGTGCAGGGCGCAATGGCGCTGGTCTTTCTGGTAGGATTCGTGGGTGTGTTGATGTCCGCAAACACGTTATTCTGGTATTCGAGAAAAATTGCCAACGCCCGAGGCTACTATGGCTATGTGAAAGACGGCCTTGGAAGACATGCGGCAACATTTACAGCCTACAGTTATGTCCTATACGCGGCAAGCAATGCAGCTGGACTGATTCTCTTTTATCTTGTGGGTTTCAGCGGCTCAATTAATCTGGTGTTTCATACAAATTTCCCGTGGTGGGCAGGCATAATATTTGCAGGCTCAGGTCTTGCTGTTGTCTTCTATGGTATGTGGTCTGGTCTGAAGCCGAGTATCAAGGCGATGATTGCGCTTGGTGTTCTCCAGATGATAGTCCTGACAGTAATATCTCTCATCTTCATAGCGAAGGCACCTGACAACAGCGTCAAGCCCTTTGCACCGTATACAGGAGTTTCAGGATTATTCCTTGGTTTTGTAACAGGAGGATACCTTGCTTACGGCGGATATGGCTCCATCGTTTCTCTGGGTGAAGAAACGAAGGCTCCAAACAAGACCGTTGGAAAGGCACTCATTACAATCCTTGTGATAGGCGCATTTGCATGGGTCATTGCCTCCTACGCGACTGCAGTAGCCTGGGGTCTTGGAAATATGAAGTCTTTCGTTACAGCAGAGGTTCCCGCAGCAATCCTCACCAACCGATATATCGGTGTCGGGGCAACTGCCATAATGACTCTGCTTTATGACCTGGTCATATACACACTGCTCAACAACTTCCTTACGTCAGGGAGCAGGGTGGTCTTTGCGATGGGAAGGGATCGCCTGCTGCCCGCATCACTTGCCAAGGTGAATCCGAAAAGAGGAGTACCTGTTGCAGGTATAGCCGTCATTACGGGTATAACCATCCTTCTTGCTGCAGTCTCGACCGCTGTCCTGGTTGCAATGTACGGCGTGCCCAACGGCATAATAGATTCATACATAGTGCTTGGAATACTCACGACACTGCTCGCATTACTCGTCCACGGAATGGCCAGCCTTTCTATAATATGGTCAGGTCTAAGAAAGAGGTTTGGTCAGCTCAATGCAAAGAGGATTTTGCTGCTTGTTTTGATTCCCATCGCATCCATAATCCTGACCGTAGCTGCCATCTACTACGCCGTACTCGGAATTACGTTTCCATTTGAAGCCGCTCCGATAGTGTTTGTATTGTTTTGCATCGTTCTCATCGTTGTTCTGGCGCTGCGAAGAGACAGAATTCCTGCGCTGGAGGCGATAGGTGAAACAGAGTGATGAGAATAGTGTGATCCCCCTGACTTGCTTGGATGGAAGTGGACGGTTTGCTTGAACGGCTGGGTGTAAGGAAAGTCATTAACGCAAGCGGAACCCTAACGCGACTCGGCGGATCAAGGGTCTTGCCTGAAGCAATGGGTGCCATGCTTGAGGTCGCTTATGATTTCGTAGACATGAATGAGCTCATGGAAAAGGCAGGCTCATTCGTTGCAAAACTCGTGGGTGCCGAAGCCGCATTCATAACTTCTGGAGCGGCTGCCGGGATCGTTCTGTCAGTTGCATCCTGTATGACTGAAGGTGATCCAGACAAAATGGCCGCGCTTCCGAATACTGATGGTATGAAAAATGAGGTACTGATGCAATCGGCTCACTGGAAGGATAACCCTTATGCAGTCCTTTCCACGATAGCCGGTGCTAAGATAAAATTGATCAGCAACGAAGCGCCAGACATTGAGAGCGAACTGGAAAGGGAAATCTCAGTCAGAACAGCTGCAATAATCCATACAGAATACTCTCCGGACGATTCACTGCCTCTCACAAATGTGGTCAGGATAGCAAGATCACATGGAGTTAAAGTGATAGTCGATGCTGCCGCCGAACTTCCGCCTGCGGAAGCACTGACAGAATTTCTAGAGGCGGGTGCCGACGCCGTGATCTTCAGCGGCGGAAAGGACATTTCCGCACCCAATGATACTGGCGTCATCCTGGGAAGGAAGGACATCATCGACCATGCCAGGCTTTTGGGACCATTGAGCTATCTCAACGTTGGCGGACAGATGAGAACTTTTATCGGCAGACCCATGAAGACAAGCAAGGAGGACATTGTCGCGTTTGTCACAGCATTTGAGAAATATCTGAGCTTGGACCATGCTCAAAGAATCAGGAGATGGAACGACATCTGTGATCGGCTTGTAAAATCGGTAAGAGCTGCAACGGACGACAGGATCAGCATAGAGAAGGTCATTCCCGGAAAGGGAGAGCGCATCAGACCTGTCGTTGCACCTAGGATAAAATTCAACATTTCGGGAATAGAACCGGAGATTATATCTGAAAGACTGAAAAGGTATGAACCGAGATCGGA
>JAKAPY010000141.1 GCA_021811925.1 Thermoplasmata archaeon
GCGGCGCCTTCAGGACAGTCATGAAGAAGTAAGGACAGACGCATTCTGTTCTGGCCTCCGCAAAACCCCTTTATATTTCATTAATTTTCAGCGTTTGCTACGGCCGGCAACGTGTTAATATACTGAATAGACTTAACACATTTTATGCAAAACATGATTCAGTCGACAGGCACCACGACACTTGCTTTCAAATGGCGCGACGGCGTCATAATCGCAACGGACAGGCGGGCCACGATGGATACGATGATCAGCTCAAAAACAATTTCAAAGCAGCATAAAATCAGCGACCATATTGCAATGACAATTGCGGGCGGCGTCGGAGACAGCCAGCACATGGTCAAGGTGCTGCAGGCTGAAAGCGGCATCTTCTTCTTCAAGAACGGGTACGAGATTTCCGTGGGAGGCGTGTCGACACTGCTTGCCAACATACTCAACCAGACGAAGTTCTATCCAGAATACACCTTCCCTATCATAGCAGGCGTGGACGGGTCCGGACCTCATGTCTACTCCGTAGATCCTGCAGGTGGCTGTGAACAGGATGATTTCATTTCTGTCGGCTCAGGCTCACCGTATGTCTACGGTGTCATGGAAGACAGGTACAAATCGACGGAACTGACGAGGGAAGAGGCCCTTGACCTTGCCGTCCGTGCCCTCTGTTCCGCTCTGAAACGTGACGCGGCAACAGGAAACGGAATAGATGTTGTGGCTATCACTGCAAAGGAATACTACAAGTGGCCAGACAAGGAAGTCACAAAGCTTGCATCCAAATACGGTGTGAACTTCTGAAATTACGTGATTCCATCCGCCGCGCCGTACCAATGGCCAGCAGTTTCAGGTGAGCCAGCCCAGCTGCCTCTTGGCGTCATCGGACATCTTCTCGGGCGACCATGCCGGTTCCCACACTATGTCCACTGTCGCCTCTTTCACGTCCTTTATTGAAAGAAGCTTGTTCGTCACGTCCTCCTTCAGAAGGCCGCTGACGGGGCAGCCGGGGGCAGTAAGCGTCATTTCGACGCCAACCTTCTCACCCACAATATCCACCTTGTATACAAGTCCCAGATCCACTATGTTGATAGGTATTTCAGGATCGTAGCATTCTCGAAGCACTTCGAGAACCTCTTCTTTGTTTGTCATTCGCCATTCACCTTCGCCTTTACTATTTTGATACAATTTAATAAGCCTTGCTGTAGTTGGTGCAGCTAAGAAAACGGCCATCTCCATCCGTCCAGCCCCTGTAAAGGTTGCCCCTTTCTGGCATGTTTAAATAGCTGTGTCAATAACCGGAAATGCGAAAGGGCGGGACACATTCGCGCTTGATGTCCCTGTCGGATAGCCGAAAACAAAGTCATTTAAGAACGATCAGGATCGTCCTCCAGATGAAGAAACTACTCGCTGCATTTGTCGCCCTGGCACTTATTACAGTATATTCTCTCCAGGTTGCTGCCCCAGGAGCTTACGGCTCCGCATCGCCACTTGTACCTGTCACGTCCGACGCTATCGGCATCCCTGCCGGTGCGGTCAATACACATGCGCAGTCAAATCATTCGATTGACGTCATGTTCTCACTCGACTTTTCAAATCAGGCGGCACTCGACACGCTGCTCACAAAACTATACACACCGGGTAATCCGGAGTATCATCACTGGCTCTCTCCTGCGCAGTTTTATTCAAGTTTCGCTCCTTCCCATTCAACCGTCATTGCTCTTGAAAACTACATGGCGCAGTACGGTGCGTCAACCGTCGGCGTTTCCGGTGATGGCTCACTCGTGACATTTTCAGCATCGGAGGGAGCAATCCACAACGCCCTCGGCGTCTCATTCTATTCATTTGAAATTGGCGGAAGGCAGTACTACAGCTCTACGGGAGTGCCTTTCTTGCCTCTTGCCCTCGCAAGTGGAATCAATGGAATTCAGGGACTGCAGGACTATGCCCAGTTCTCTCACCCGGCCCTTTCCACGTCTAATTCCACCACCTCCTCTCCATCATATGTCCCCCCGACATCGCCGACAGCAACCCCTCCATTTAACCCCGCGACAATAAAGGAAGCATACAATTTCACTGGTCTGTACAAGAGAGGAATCTTCGGAGGCGGTGTCTCCCTCTCAATTGTCACCGCCTACTCATACCTGAACAGCACTCTCCAGACATTCGACAGCCAGTTTGGCATAGCGCCATACAAGGTCAACCAGGTGCAGCCGCTTGGTCCGCCCAGCAATACCAGCCTCGAAACCACCCTCGATGCCGAATGGATGACGGCCATAGCGCCGAATGCGACAATCAATGTTGTTGAGGGACCGAATGCACAGGTAAGCACATTCACGAGCCTCTTTGAATACGTCGTCCAGCACAACATTTCCTCCGTGGTCAGCACAAGCTGGGGAACGCCAGAGAGCCAGACCCCGCCATCCACAATAACCTCTGACAACAACATATTCAAACAGGCCGCCGCGCAGGGCATTGCGATTACAACTGCTTCGGGTGATAACGGCGCATATGACAACACATCCAGCCTTACTCCTGATTTTCCTTCATCGTCGCCGTATGTTACCGCAGTGGGAGGAACATGGCTCAACCTGACGCAGAGTGGTTCTAACGTGGTCAGGGCCTCCGAAACAGCATGGTCAAAGAGCGGGGGAGGAATAAGCAATGTTTTCCCTGTTCCCGCCTACCAGAAAAATCTTCCGGGCGGACTTGTCCTCAAGGGCAGGGGCGTTCCCGATGTTGCGCTGAATGCCCAGCCCTCCTCCAGTTATTTCGTCTACTACCAGTCTTCCACTCCTCCTTCTGGATGGCTTGCCGCAGGTGGCACCAGTTTCGGTGCACCAATATGGGCGGGAATTATAGGCCTTGAAAACCAGCTCAGGAACACCACGGGAGAGGGAAATATCGGTTTCCTGAATCCGTTCATTTACAACATTTCACTCACATCCAACTACAGCAGTGCCTTCTACGATATCACGCAGGGCAACAACGGTTATTATTCTGCAGGACCGGGCTATGATCTTGTTACCGGACTGGGCACACCCGATGTCACAAGCATGGCGCTGATGCTTGCCAAGATACCTGCGCAGCCCCTGTCCGTGAAGGCATCGGCAACTCCAAGCTGGGGAGATTCGCCCCTGCTTACCTCGCTGTATGCCAATGTAAGTGGTGGTTTCTCGCCATACAATGTTACCTGGTTTTTGAACGGATCGCTTAACGGGTACGGTTTCAATCATATCGTCAAGCTGGATGGTGCTGCGGTTTACCACTTCAAGGTGGTTGCCAAAGACAATGTGTCCGCCACTGCATCTTCCTTTGTCAACGTGACAGTTTACAGCGACAGCAACAGAAACCCCCTGACGCTCAATGCCTCGCCCTCGGCCGGCGACGCGAATCTGACCGTCAGTTTCAGCGGTACACTGCAAAATCCGCCAGGCCTCCTCACATCTTCCTTCTATATCTGGGCGTTTGGCGATTCTCCCCGCCCGTTGAACAATTCATCTCCGTCGACTTCGCATCAGTACACCACAGGTGGAAACTTCACAGCACTGCTGACCGCCTACATCCAGTCCTCGAATTCAACGAGAGGGTACTACACCACTCAGGCAACCGCCAAAGTGAATGTGGCGCCACACCTCAGAGCCACGATTCTGTCAAGCAGGACGGGAGGAAGCTATCCGCTCCACCTCAAACTGGTCGCGTCGCAAAAGGGAGGCACGCCCTCCTTCGCCTATTCTTGGTCATACTCAAACACAAGTGGTTCTTTCAAATCCACTTCAGGCGTTGTGTATGTCAACTACACGGCAGTGGGGATATACCATGTCAAACTCACGGTGACCGACAAGTACAAGTCATCTTCCACAACAACGAAGACCATCAATGTCTACACTCCCATGGTTGTAAACATAACGGTATCCCCGTCAACCAGCGGTGTGACGCCTTTCAATGTCACGCTGCACGCGTCAGTCAGCGGCGGCGCGGGCGGTTACTACTACGAATGGTCGTTTGACAACACAAGCACAAAGGCAGGGAATCCCATAACACATGTCTTCCAGAACGGCGGGAGCAAGACAATAACACTGACTGTCACGGACCTTGCCGGAGACACGGCGTATGGAAACGTTTCAGTTAGCGTCCAGTCTCTTGGCCTCCTGAACCTGCTGAAGGGCGAGGCTGCATTCGTAATTCTTGCAGCCACGGTCATAGTGGCGGCACTGATCAGCTATGCAATATCAAGAAAAAGAAAGAAGCTATGAGCAATGCACCTGGCCCCTGAATTGGAGCCGCGGCCAGGACCCATGATGCTCGCCTGCTGACTGTATATATGCAGAAAGCCGTTACGTGTCTCGTGCCCCTAAGGTCGTCGATATACAGCAAGGGTCTCGAAATTTACAGGCGCGGCGGGGTCGCGATTGACGTAGAGACAGAAAAATCGGTGTACCTCTTTGTCGAGGGTGAGCACCAGAAGTATGACGTAAGGCTGATGAGCGACGACACTTTCAACTGCACCTGCAAGCTGGGCAGCCTGAAGGCGGGCAAGGGTGTTCTGTGTTCTCATGTTGTCGCTTCCATTCTCTTCATGTCTGAGAGGCAGTCCGCAGAGAAGCGGGGCGCGGTTGCGAAGTCGGAGTCCAGTGCCGATTGAAATTTGCGGGTTGGCGCCTTAATGTGTTCGGCTGCTCAGCGCCTGTTCCTGATTGCTATTATGCCCACGCCCACCATTGCTGTCACAAGCGCTATCGGGCCCACAACTGCAAACCAGGGCACAAAGTTTACTCCCGACACCGTGGCCGTGAGTATTTCGCCTGTCAGCAGAACAAACGAACTTGTGGATGCCGTCACAGTGAGCGTGAAAGTGTTTGAAAATGCGGATGGGTTGCCTTCCGAATAGAGCAGGAAACTGAGTGTCGCGTTGTTGCCCAGGGTTGCGTTCTGCGGTATGGCTATTGTTATCTCGTTTGAGAAGTTGTGTGATGACTCCACTGTGAAAGATGGCTGGCTGATGACATAACTCCAGCCCGGGGGGCCGCTGAAGCGTATGTCGCCTATGTTTAGCTGTATCTCCCTGAACCCCCCCTGTGCGCTTATGTTCAGGTAGAAATGTGCAC
>JAKAPY010000142.1 GCA_021811925.1 Thermoplasmata archaeon
GTGTCACCAACTACTTCCCTCTCACGATTCCCTTCGCTCCTTCGAAAAGATTCGCCACTTTCTTCAGAAAGGACTCATCCCTCGCGCCAAAGGCTGCGAGTTGGTCCCCGTCTATGTCGATTTCACCTATCACCCTGCCGCCCGAGAAGAGCGGCACGACTATCTCCGACCTTGTGTGCAGGAAGCAGGCAAGGTATCTGCCGTCTGCGCTCACATCCGGCACATTTTCGATCCTTCCGCTGGATGCAGCGGCGCCACAGACTCCCGAACCGAGCGGTATTGAGACGTGCTCCGTTGCCTCCGGCCCTTTCCAAGGTCCGAGTTTCAGAATGCTGCCCCTCAGCCAGTAAATGCCTGTCCAGCTGTAGTGAGGAAAGAGGTCATGGAGAAGAGCAACGGCCATGGATGACAGTTCGTCTGTGCCCCTGGCCGCGGCAATCCTGCTGAAGAACTCATCCTCGGCCCGGCAGAAGCTCTCTTCATCCATCATCGAATCACCCGCGAAGCCTGGTGAAAAGCGAGCCTATTACCAGCGGAAGGGTGACAGTTGCGTCGCCTTCAACAGTTACGTGCCTCGCACCAGATTTCACCTTCCCCCACGAGATTGCCTCCCTGACAGGAGCACCCGAGAGGCTTCCGTCGAATTCCTGTGCGGTGGTGAGGTATACGACGTAGTCGAGGCCGCCCCTGAACTGATTCCACCATATCGTGTGATGTTTTGAAATTCCGCCACCTATCATCAACGCACCCGCCTTCTTGACCGAGAACACTATGTCCGAAAGCATGTGCTCATCCTTCAGCAAGTCTATCTGGAAATCCTTGTGCTCCTGCCAGAACATCCAGAGCTGGGAGCCAACGGAACCGTCCGTTATTCCTGGTACGAAGACGGGGATGCTGTTCCTGTGAGCCCAGTAGAGAATGCTGTCTTCCGAGCCCACGTATTCGCCAAGCCTGTCAGTGAGCTCGTAAGTAGCCAGTTTCCTTGCACCGCTGTCGTACATTTTTTTAAGGAAGGGCATCAGCTTGTTTTCGAGGATAAGCCCGTAGCTGGAATCGGGAATCAGTATGTTGCCAAGCCTGTTGATCTTCCTCTTTCGCAATGATGCATCGTCAAGAAGGAAATCACCGTGGTAATATGGTTTCCAGCTTCTCGCAAGATCATGGTCAAGCGTCCCGCAGGTCGTTATGATTGCCGAAACCAGTTTCCGCTTCACTAGATCTCTTATTATGCCTCTTGCACCGGTTGAGATGATATCCGCCGGAAAGGAGAGGAAGACATATGCATCATCATTGACCATCTTCTCAAGTATCCTCACCGCTTCTCCGATCTTCTTTGCAGTGAATCCGCCCGATGCGTACATCTGCTCCGTAAGATCCCACAGGTTACCGCATTCCTCCAGCCGGATATCCGCGACCTTGCGCGATCGACCGTTGAAAGCCATGGATTTACATATGCGAACATTAGAAATAACTTGTCCTGTTTAACACAGGACAGTAGCCGGGACCGGGATGCCTGCCACTTGCGAAAAAGGGCAGACAGTCATGGATGCGATTTGATGCCTGAGAAGATACCACCACACAAGCACTGCAAGGAATGCGGCAAGGCAACGCCGATTGACGCAACCTTCTGTTCCAGCCAGTGCGAAACTCAGCACACGATGAAGCTCAGGAGAAGGAGAAACCAGCTTTACACCTACTACCTTATGATGATCCTGCTTCTGGTAGTCATCCTTGTCTATCTGGGGTACTTCAGATGAGCGGGTCCGTCTGCATGGGCGGCACCTTCAACAGCCTTCACCAGGGGCATTTGTCGATGCTCCGGCTTGCCTTTGCCATCGGTTCCAGGGTGTACATTGGCCTGACTTCTGACAGGATGGCTGCCGGCGCAAGGAAATACGTCGTGCCGTACGAAGCGAGACTCAGGTCCCTTGAGCGGGCATGCGGCAGGCTCGGAGGCAAATTCGAAATCTCCGAACTCGGGGATCCGTACGGTTACTCCACCAGGCTGAAAGGGCTGAAGGCAATCGTGGTCTCGGAGGCAACTGCCTTCAGGGTCGGGGAAATAAACTCAATAAGGGAAAGGAACGGATTCCCTCCTCTGAAATCATATGTTGTGCCGCTTATGCGTTCTTTCAACGGAATTCCATTGAGTTCCACGCGTGTGCTGTCAGGGGATTGCGACGCAAGTGGAAAGCTGCTCCGCCCCCTCGCTGTGGGAATAGGTTCAGGCAACAGGGTCAAGTCAGCCGCGGTCAAGGACGCGTTCGGACTCTACGGCAGGGAAATAGGGCGGGCAAATTTCAGGTCTTATGAAATATCCTCAGGAGTTGCGGAACAGCCATTCGGCGCTGAAACAATAAGGGGCGCCCTGACAAGGGCCAGGGAATCTCTCAGGGACAACGACCTGGGAATCGGGATAGAGGCGGGACTGTTTTCCGTGGAGGAACTGAATTCTGTATACGACGTGCAATACTGCGTCATAATAGACAGGAGCGGCGCTGTCACAAGCGGTCACGGAATGGGCTTTTCCTATCCTTCCACAGTCATGGACGAAGTGTCGAAGGGTAAGAGCATCGGAGAAGTCATGTCGAGGGTCAGCGGCATAAGGGATATCGGTTCAAAAAAGGGTGCAATAGGATACCTGTCCCGCGGCAAGATAAGCAGGAGGCAGCTGACGGTTCAGGCCGTAATTTCGGCCATCATACCGAGGATTAACGCGAAGCTCTACGCAGACAAGACAAACGCTTCTTCTTCCGCACGCAATTGAATCCACCCTGCGCGATGAAACAACAATCCTGAGTCCCGCACGAAACAGCATAATGAAAGGCGCTGAGGGGGAGATTTGAACTCCCGAGTCGCAGAGCGACACCGGCTTTCCTGTCATATCTCAAGGCCGGCGCCTTGAACCGGGCTTAGCTACCTCAGCCTGAGGGCCTTGTCGAGGTCCATCTCGAGGGCGACAATGGGATTATAGAGATTAAAGTTTGTAATCACTTCGGGATGCAGTTCGCCGAATATGCCCACAGCCTCACCATCGCGCGAGATCGACATCTGTCTTCCCTCGATGAAGCGAGCATCCCTTGACTCGCCCATCTTGAGGCCGAGCTTCAGGTCCCTTCCTATTGCGTCTGCCAGCGACTTGATTTCTGCGAAAGTGGCTTTCGGGTGAATGCTCACAGCCGCGAAGTACCTTGTACGCACCGGGCGGTGGACGTCGCCGATCTCAAATATCCTCTGCGGGAGCTCGTTGTGCTTGTTTGCCTCGAGAAGGAGGAGCATTCCGGGCAGCAGCGACAGGCGCAGTATGTTGCTCTCTTCAAGAACGGGGTTTAGAATGCCGACGGATTCCGATTCTGGCCTAAGCATCCTGTCGAACTCTGAATGTGTGCCCGAAATCATGAATGTTATGACCTGTGAATAGCCGTAACCGATCATGATCTCCGATACAAGCTCTGAGGCGGAAGTCATCCTGGTCAATCCGCCGACTGTCTGCGATGCCGGCGGGCTGACACCGAAGTTGTCGTAACCGTAGCTGATTGCAGCATCTTCAATGATGTCTACCGGGTGCATAATGTCCATCCTGAAGGGTTGCACACGGACTTCGATTTTCTCACCCTTCAGCTCGCAGAAGTGGCCCATCCGCCTGAGCAGCCTGATGGCAAGGTTTCCGTCGATTGAGACACCAAGCATCTCATTCATGGAGCGGAGGCTGACATCCACAGCACGTCTGTTCAGGTCAGGCGTCTTCCTCTTCCTTCCACCGCTTTCGATCGTGACGTCGCAAATGCTGCCGCCCCTGTCCGCAAGGGCGGTGCTGATTATGTTGAGCACACCGCTGCACGCCTCTTCGCTCGTCCCTGTAACGTCGATGAACACATCCCTCGTGCGATCCGTGAGCTGTGTCATGTTTCCGTTTATTATCGGCGGCATTGAAAGCACCCTGCCTGCTGCATCCGTGATCAGGGGGTAGGGGCCGCCACCAACAATCCAGCCGTACTCCTGCCCCTTGTCATGCTCGGCAATTATCTGGGAAAGAGTCATTTCCCTGTCGAATCCAAGGGGTGAAAACGAGTAGGCGGCACCCGCATATGAGGCGTATTTCAGGGGGAATGTGATGGCGGACATGTCGTGTATTCCTAT
Source organism: Thermoplasmata archaeon (assembly GCA_021811925.1). Lineage (GTDB taxonomy): Archaea > Thermoplasmatota > Thermoplasmata > Sysuiplasmatales > Sysuiplasmataceae > JAJZXY01. The sequence goes on from JAKAPY010000142.1 coordinate 4,141, forward strand.
CGCGACCTTCCGCCTCTTCCGTCCGATGGTCAGGTGAAGCTTCTCCTGAAGATCTATCAGTGATTTGAGCATCCCCTGTGAGAATTCAAGGTTCTTTATCACGGCCCCGACGATCACGGGCCTGATGTCCTTCGTAGTTTCATCCACGCTCAACGCATACTGTCCCGGTGATGCGCCGTATTCTGGAAGGGCGGTGCTTTCCGAGTAGAGTGACTTCATTGTCCTTGCGATGCCTTCCACGGAGTAGTGGTCGGGCCTGTTTGGAAAGAATTCAAATCTGAGCGCCTTTCCCTCGATTCCCTCAAAGCTTGCGCCCGTCATTGGAATCCTTTCAATGAACCACTCTTTGTCCTTTTCCAGGCCGGAAAGTTGCTTCAGTTCATCATACTGTATGTCGATTACAGGCATCGACTGCGCTCATCGGATGAAGATTATATATGCATATTGCAGCCGAACAAACTGATCCGGGCCCCGCGCCCTTCCGGGTGATCAGCGGCAGAAATGTCATGCTATCAGTGAAAGGTCTCCAAACTCATGCCACTGAAACCCGATTGAGGATGCGGTTGTGTACGCGGACCTCAGCAGCGAATCATCGAGAAACGCCGAAATCATCTCCACATGTGAACTTTCCGGATCATGAAGGCCGGTAACCAGGCCATCGACGGATTTCGGCCTGCGCCCCGGCCTGATGAACAGGTCGGTCGTTGCACTTCCCGGCACAATCCTGCCCCTGTACGACGACTCGAGCGCCCTTACAACCGACGTGCCCACTGCAATGACCCTGCCGCCCGAGTCCCTTGCCTTTTCAACTGCCGTGGCTGTGGCCTCGGGTATTTCATAGTACTCGTCAAGTAAAAAGGGCGAGCTGTTGAATTCATCCGGTTCAAGCGGACTCAGGTTGCAGTGGAGTGTCAGGTTCG
>JAKAPY010000006.1 GCA_021811925.1 Thermoplasmata archaeon
ACATCAATACATTATTACACGACTGCAAACGCGAGTGTTGTCTATGCCAACAGTAATCCTCTGTCATTGCCGGCCTCGATTGGTAATTTTGTCTCCTCAATCAATGGCCTCACGGACATCGTGAAGGTGAGGCCACAACTGGTGCATGCACCGCTTTCGGGAATCGGTGAAATGTCACACCTCACCGCATCATCTGCGACGAATGGAGCCTCCTATGAGTCCGTTTCCTCGGTAGTCAATTTCACGAACCCCGGATATCTGTATACTAATTCTTCATTTCCCTACGGCGTTACTCAGTTCATAAACCCCTCAACGCTGACAGTCGCCTATAACGCCACACCGCTTTACAGGCTCGGAGACATGGGTCAGGGATCGACGGTAGCCGTGGTCATGGCGGGAGGTTACAATCCCTCAGATCTCTCCAGTTACGCGTCGCTTGTTTTCAACGATTCCAACCAGATACTCACCAGGCTCACGCCTTACCCCGTGAATGGCGCCACTTCGAACGCAACGTATCCAAGCAACGTAACGCTTACAAGCACCGACGCCTTCGAAATGACGCTCGACATTGAGTATTCCAGTACAATGGCACCGGCAGCGCATATAGATGCCGTGTACGGCCCTTCACTGAGCACAGCTTCCCTGGTCAGCGCATATGCCAAGATTACAACACTTAATCCGCTGCCAAACGTGGTCACAAACAGCTGGGGAGGACCTGAAGATACATGGTGGAACATGTATGGGCCCTCATGGCAGAGCGCTCTTGCGCTTGAGAACTATTTCATGGAACTGGCTTCAATGGGCTCCACCGTGGTGGCTGCATCTGGGGATTCGGGAGGTTTCGACAACTATTCGGGCCAGCTGTCTCTGTCGTTTCCGGCCTCCTCGCCCTATGTGGTGGCGGTAGGAGGCGTCACGACCAGCGTTGCAAACGCCTCAGGAATTGCATTCCCCTCCCCTTCGCCCTATGTTGTTAATGAGACCGTCGCAGCCTACGGTTATTCAGAGATCGCCTCCCAGCCTATCTGGTTGCCGGACTACCCTCTGAACGGATCTCCGGTCTCGATGGCGGCAGGGGAACAATACTGGTATACGCCTTCTTCCTCAGGACCTGATTCTTCATCAGGGGGAATGGGCCTGAGTTACTGGTTCCAGCAGCCATGGTGGCAGCACGGCCTGACGGTACCGGACAGCGGGAGGAGAATGGTGGCGGACATTTCTGCCGAAGCGAATTTCAATGAAACGGTATACTTTTCCGGCGCATGGAATTTCTTCTGGGGAGGGACCAGTTTCGCAGCGCCGACAATAGCCGGGGAATTCGCCCTCTTGGATACATACCTTAACTCGACTGCCGGGAACACAAAGGGTCGCAGCAGCTACTATCTCGGGACGGCACTCCCGCTAATCTACAATCTCGGGAGCGACGGCCACCTGAGTCTCCGGCCCTATGACCAGGCAGCATCTGGAAGCAATGCATGGGACGCAAGGGCCGCCACGAATGAGCTGGGTTGGCCAGGCCATCAGAACTGGTCCACAGGTTGGGCAGATGTAACTCCGGGATGGAATATGCCGACAGGCTGGGGTGTTCCGGATGTGTTCAATATGGTTTCCGATGCAAATGCACTCCTTAATCCGAAAAGCTCCTCTGATGCGAACATTGTGCTGCTTGACGGTTCACCAGCCAAAAGCATTCAGGGAAATGCGACCTACGTCTTCAAGCTTGTCAACCAGACACTTGTGCCCCAGGCAAATGCCGTTGTGAATATCACGTTCGCAACCGGCAGCGCCCCTCCCGCCTATGTTGTCGAGACGACAAATGCAGGTGGCAACTTTACTTTCAACGCCACCGGCTTGACTGGATACCTTGCCTTCTACTCCTCCGTTTCGGGCGGCACCGGGTTTCAGTCCGTCTGGGTTTCCCCCGCCAACCTGACTTCAGGCACGCTGTCGGTGAAAGTGCTGGGCCGGACATCATTCATGGGCGGCTTCGATGTCTTCAACGGTTTTGTCGAGCCACAGTACCCGGCGATTGAGCCAATGATGCCGAATACATTCGCGGTCGAGGTCACTTACTTCCGCTCACCTTCCTCATCCGGAACAAACGTTTACAACGCCATGGTGACTGCCGGATTGCCGTCGCCGCCCGGGTTCTCCTCCCCGCCCGCCTATCCAAACAGCTATTACCGGAACACCCTGAACGGCACTGCGCTCAGGTCCCTCAGCTTTACCAATATGCTTGGAATCGCTTATGTGGAAACGTGGAACGTCCCCTCCACGCAGAACTATACAGTGATTGCGACTTATCTTGGACTCAACGCCTCCGCCTCATTCGAGGTTGCCCCTCATTACACGATAAGCGCCGGCAATTCTTTTTCCTCGACGTACTCAAGAGAATACGGAGGTGGCACGGGCTACCTTGCCCTTGGCGCGAAAAACACAATCATTGCACCTGGGGCGGAAGGGAACGCACAGTACACGCTGTCCGTCAGGGTGACAGACTGGCAGGGTGCTCCCGTTGCAGACGTACCTGTTGACATTGCGACTCCGAACACCGCAACACCCCCCTTCGTGGCCCAACCTGTTGCAGGGACTGAAACAAGGACAAATGCAGTCGGCATGGCTAGCATAGTAATAGACATGCAGCTCACTCTTGATTCGCTGAATTCCGGCGGCCAGCTGCTCATCCAGGCTTTCAACACTAGCTATGCATCCGCCCAGACAACGGTGACCGTCGGAGGCAATACCGTGACCTTGCCTGGACCAACTAACGACAGCTGCTCAATTCTGGAGCTGCTGCAGCCCGTCTTCGGGCAGATACAGACCTTCATGGATGTGAACGGAGCAGAAATACAGTCTGATTATATCGGAACTGTGGGCACTTCTGCATCGTTCTATGTCAGTACACCCCTCCCGACGGGGTTTGTCGCATACAACAACTTGTCGGCCATAAACTACAGCCTGGACGGGGCGCCGCCCACGACTGTCCCGCTTCCTGCCGTTGGCCAGGCGAGTTTCCTCTGGCATTTCAATTTGCCAGCTCTGGGCACTGGACCGCATTCCATTCTTGTGCAATTCAATGACAGCATTGGTTTCAACTATTCGATGGACTTCACCTTCCACGTGATAGGGCAGGGTGTTGATCCGCCGCCCACCGTCGCATTCTCATCGCCAAAAGACCTCTCTTATGTTAGTGGGAGCACAACGGTAACATTCACAACAATGGAAAGTGCCTACCTGCTTTCCGAAACGCTCACCGTTGGAAACAGGAGCTACAGTGTGGCTGGTTCGGGCCGCCTGACGTTCAATGCAAGCGTGTTTGGATATGGCCTGCTTCTTCTGACGCTGAAGGCTGTCAACCTGAATGGAGTCTCTTCCACCGCCTACCTTACCCTTTACGGCACACCACAGCCTGTTCCCACGGCAGCCATAATCTCTCCCGGGGATTATGAGGTGATAAGCGGCACGGGTAACGTTTCGGTCGGCCTGTCCTACTCGGGGAACTATCTTGCGGCGGAGACGCTTACCATTACAGGGCCCGGGGTTAATGCAACATACAACACCTCTGGTTCAACCTCCGTCGTATTCAGTGGCCTTGGACCTGGATTGTATGTGCTGAATTACACGGTGACAAGCAAGGATGGGAACAGTGCGTCCTCGGTGATTCACTTTACAGTTCTCACGAGTACTGCAACGCCGGGAGGGCAGCAGAACTACACGTTGTATTTCGATATCGCGCTGGGGCTGGCAACGCTTGCATCTGGCGTTCTGGCGGGTGTCATGATTGAGAGGACGTTTAGGAAAGGAAAACTCTGAAGCCATGCTCTGGAAATCTTTATTTCAGGCGAAGCAGTGGTACATCAGCCACGAGAGAGAGGTCACGCATGGAAACGAATGGTTGCTTCTTTCCGGACGAGCTTGAGTACTCACCGGACATGAACATCTGGTTCAGGAAGGAGAGGGAAGGGTTGTACAGTACAGGCATGACTGCCGCGGTCCTCTGGACGGCGGGAAAGCCGCTGAAGCTGGTTCTCAGGAAGAAGGGTGACGAGGTGCACGAGGGGAAAAGCATCGGAAGCGTGGAGGGGAGGAAGTACTTCGACATGCTCAGGATGCCGTTCAGTTGCAGGATAGTCGAGATAAACAGGGAGGCCGGAAACAGCATCACACCGAGCACAAAATCGATTTACGGCGTGCACTGGCTGGCGATGGTCGAGGCCACCCAGGCGTCCGATGCGCCGGCAAAACTGCTCGGCGGGGCGGCTGCAAGGAAGGCGGCCAATGAAAAGGTCCTCTCACTGCGGCTGCAGTGCTTTTCCGAGCTGCCTGACACCGAGATGGTGGAGATAGGAAGCGAGTGCAGCGCCGTCCTGGCGAGGCTCTCGCAGATAATGGATGGGAAGCAGAAAGGCTACGCTGTCCACCTGGTTACTGACGATATCACCTCACCCATGGAGATGGTGAGGTGGTCGGACGAATCCGGGAACAGGCTGGCCGAAACGAGGAAGGTGGACAACATATACCACTTCATTGCGGTCAGGACCTAGGCTCACTTCTCTACAGGGTTCCTTATGCCGTTACCCCACTCGCTCCAAGAGCCGTCGTAGTTCACGACGTTTCTATAGCCAAGAAGGTGGGTCAGGACAAACCAGGTGTGCGACGATCTCTCGCCGATCCTGCAGTAGGTGACGATCTTCTTGTCGGGTGTAATGCCTTTGGACTGGTAAAGCTTCATTAGCTCGTCAGCCGTCTTGAATGTTCCGTCCTCGTTGACTGCCTGACCCCATGGTATATTGACCGCCCCTGGGATATGGCCGCCCCTCTGCGCTCCCTCGTTGGGGTACTCCGGGGGGGCAAGAACCTGGCCAGTGTACTCTGCTGGACTCCTCACATCGACAAGTCCCCAGTCCTTCTTGCCGAGGACGCCCTTTACATCATGCATGAAGGCGCGTATGGAACTGTCGGGCTCCTTTGCCCTGTATGCCGTTTTTGTTATGGCTGGCACATCCTTCGTCACCAGCCTGTCCTCTGCAAGCCACTTCTTCCTGCCGCCATTCATGAGCTTCACATTCTCGACACCATAGTATAGAAGGTCCCAGAGTGCATAGGCGGCAAACCAGTTGTTGAAGTCGCCGTAAAGGACAATTGTGGTTCCGTTGCCGATGCCCGACCTGCCAAGCAGCTCCTCCAGATGCTTCCTGCTCAGCAGATCCCTTGTGACAGGATCGTTCAAATCCTTTTTCCAGTCGAAAAGAATGGCGCCTGGAACATGGCTCTGGTTGTAATTTGGAACCGGATCATAGTCCACTTCTACAATTCTTACTGATTTGTTATCAAGATTATTTGCGACCCATTCGGTGCTTACAAGCGAATCCTTCTTCGCATACTCCACGAAACCACCTGCTATTCCTATCGAATACATCTGTATTTGAAATTTTAGTCTTGCTCATGGCTACCGTGTTTGCCCTGAATGTAGGCGTTGGTGCGACAGGAAAAGAGATAACTACAAGGTGGATCTTTGTTCGGGGAGATGGTGAAACTATGGCAGATGACCCGCATGTGATGCACTGTGCCTACTGCGAACTGAGAATAGGGTACAACCCTGACCAATCGACGGCCGAGGTACCACTCTTCTGCGATGACGACTGCTACGCGCACTTCAAGGAGAAGTATCCCGACAAGGTAAAGCAGGGCTGGCCCTGACTGAATTCCACTGCTGATTGAAAGCGCCAAGTCAAGCCGCTCACTTGAATCTAGCCGCGGCCTGACGGCCTCGGCGCATCCGCGGGAAGAAAAGATGGCAGGTAGGGAACGATGAAATTCAACGCAACAGAAGAACAGAAGCTGATATCGTCAACCGTAAGGGAATTCGCCGAAAAGGAAGTCAGGCCGATAGCATCGGACATTGAAGAGGAGATGCGCTTCCCCGTTGAGCTGCTCCCGAGGATGGCCTCCCTTGGACTAATGGGGATGCAGGTACCTGAGGAGTACGGCGGCGCGGGCCTTGACTCCGTGAGCTACGCGATGTCAATTGAGGAGCTAGCTAGGGTGAGCGCATCTGTTGCAATAATTGTCTCGGTCCATAATTCCCTCGTCCTTTATCCGCTCCTCAAGTTTGGAAGGGAGGATCAGAAGAGGAAATACGTGCCTGACATGGTTGCAGGGAAGCGACTGGGAGCCTACTGCATCACGGAGGCTACTGCCGGTTCGGACGTCTCCAACGAATCATCGCTTGGAGTGCGTGACGGGGACAATTACGTCCTGAACGGAGAGAAACTTTTCATAACCAACGGCGACAAGGCGGATGTTTTCTTCGTCATGATAAGGACGTCCCCGGGAAAAGGAAGCAGGGGACTGAGCGCATTTATGATTGAGCGCGGGACAAAGGGCTTCAACATTTCCGCCCCACTGAAGAAAATGGGTCTGAACGCGTCTGGAACAGTCTCCATCCACCTCGAGAACTGCGTAGTGCCAGCTGAAAGCATGCTCGGAAACGAGGGGGACGGGATGAAGATAGCCCTTTCGACTCTTGATGGCGGAAGAATAGGAGTCGGTGCGCAGAGCCTGGGAATCGCCCAGGGCGCATTCGAGGCTGCTCTTGAATATTCCAAACAGCGAGAGCAATTCGGCAGAAAAATCTCGGAGTTCCAGGGAATACAGTGGATGCTCGCAGACATGGCCATGAAGGTTGAAGCTTCCCGGCTGCTCCTGTACAAGGCTGCATACCTTCGCGATGAAGGGAAGGACTACTCACTGGCCGCGTCAATGGCGAAGCTCTTCGCATCCGAAACAGCAAATGAGGTGGCTGACAAGGCCGTGCAGATTCACGGCGGAGTCGGGTACATACGTGGAACTCCCGTGGAGCGGTTCTACAGGGATGCCAGGATCACCAGGCTCTACGAAGGGACGAGCGAGATTCAGCGACTGGTTATTTCCAGAAAGCTGCTCAAGTGATCATGTTCCCGTTTTTGAGATCGCCCTGTCCAGTATCTCCACCGCTGTGTCTATCTGTCCCGTCGTCACATTGAGTGACGGTATCAGCCTGATTCCGGACTTTCCGCAGCCCAGGAGTATGAGACCCATCCTGTGCGCTTCGGTAATTATCTGGTCCCTCTCCTTCTGAGCATGTTCCTTCGTCTTCCTGTCCCTGACGAATTCGACTGCAAGCATGAGGCCCAGGCCCCTGACATCACCGATCAGCTCGTGTTTTGACTTCAATTCATCTAGCCTCTTCCTGAAGTATGAACCCATTTTTTCGGAATTGGCAACAAGGCCCTCCTCCTGTATGACATCGAGGGTCGCCATTGAAGCAGCGCATCCCACAAGGTTCCCGCCGAAAGTGTTGGAGTGCGCTCCCTGGACGCCAAAGTCGAGGTCCTTCCTGAAGACCGTTGCCGATATCGGTATCCCCGAGCCGAGCGACTTCGATGTGGTCAGTATGTCTGGAGCGATGCCCCAGTGTTCTATGCCCCACATCTTTCCGGTGCGTCCCAGGCCTGCCTGCACCTCGTCGCTCGCAAAAAGTATGCCGTATTTCTTCAGTATCCTGTGTATTGTGGGATAAAACTCTCTGGGCGGAACTATGTATCCTCCCTCTCCCTGGACTGGTTCGCCGAAAAGGACTGCGACTTCATCAGGTGGTATGAAGGAGCTGAAGTATGTTTCGTCAAGCGTCTTTGCGCACCAGAGATCGCACGAAGGGAATTCGAGATGATACGGGCACCTGTAGCAGTTTGCAAACGGGATGTGCGTCACACCGTCTAGGGCCGGGAAGAACCTCTGCTTCTGCACCGACTTGCTCGCAGTAAGCGATAGGGCGCCCATGGTCCTCCCGTGGAATCCACCTATGAAGGCAATCATTCTCTTCCTGTCTGTCGACCATCTTGCAACCTTGATTGCGGCCTCGACAGATTCCGCTCCGCTGTTTCCGAAGAAGACTTTCTTGTCAAATTCTCCGGGTGTCATCTCCGACAGTCTCTGTGCGAGAGAAGCCTGTATGTCGTAGTAGAAGTCCGTCCCCGCAAAATGCATCAGTTCCTCCGACTGCTTCTTCACCGCCTCGACAACCCTGGGATGACAGTGCCCCACATTCAGGACGCTGATGCCGCTTGAGAAGTCGAGAAGCATATTCCCATCGACGTCTTCGACTTCAAGTCCCCTGGCCCTCTTTGCAACCACCGGGAGGCTCTTGGTGGTGGTGGCCATGTAACTCTCATCCTTTGCGATTATTTCCCTGGCAGCCGGGCCAGGGGGTGCAACTTTGATATCAGGTACCTTCCGGGGGATGTCCTTCATGCAGAGCATTACAACTTTCCCTCTTTTTAAAGGAGGGTCTGATAACGACGGTCCACTGCAATCATGGGAAGAGCGGTGGCACAGAATAAAAATGCATGATGGTTTTCTCACTGCTGGTACTCTGGCTTTGCAGTTACGGCTGGTTAATGCATCGCTTTTACTTATATATAAAATGTTACGAATATAGTAATACGCAATGGAATACCGACCTTCGAATTGATCCGTTCTGCGGGGCGGTCATCTGGCGCAAACGCGTGACAGGTGTGCTTAAGTTAATCACGAAAGGCTTATAAAAGGACCCCTAATACAGGGTAACTCACCTAGGTGCGTTGACTTGGATATCAGATATACCAGATTTGAAAGGGCCCGGATTATAGGGGCGAGGGCTCTGCAGATTTCAATGGGTGCACCAATTCTTGTCGAGGTTCCGGCTGGCATGATTGATCCTGTTGATATTTCGATGCTTGAATTCAGCAAAGACTTAATACCAATGACAGTTAGACGAAAGAGTGTCAACAACTAGGTAATCCCATGATAAGTGAAGAAACAAAACCGGAAGAGTATCTGATACCAGAGGATACCTACCTCACATCCGGAGTTCACATCGGCACACAGCAGAAAAGCGCCGATATGAAGCAGTTCATTTTCAAGGTCAGAAGCGATGGCCTGTATGTTCTTGACATAAAGCAGACCGATCTGAGGATAAGGGTCGCGGCAAAGTTCCTTGCCCGCTTCGAACCGAAGAATGTGCTTGTTGTATCTGCAAGGCAGTATGGCCAGAAGCCGTCCAAGCTGTTCGCAGATGCAATATCGGCCAAATCAATGCCGGGAAGGTTTGTCCCCGGAACAATGACCAATCCAAATCTCCCTGTATTCACCGAGCCGGAGGTTCTTTTTGTTACCGACCCCTCGGCAGACCAGCAGGCACTGCATGAGGCACTCAACATTGGAATCCCTATTATCGGTCTCTGCGACGCAAACAACGAGACGAGGAACGTTGACCTTGTAGTCCCGACCAACAACAAGGGAAGGAGGGCGCTTGCATGCATCTATTGGCTCCTTACAAGGGAAGTGGTGAAAGCCCGCGGCCTGATAAAGACAAACGAGGAATTCACCCAGACCATCGACGATTTCGAGGCATCAATTTAATCCGTCCCTTCCACTCTATCATTATGCGGTGACCCTTCTTGAGGTATCCCGCGGTTGCAGGTGCTTTTTATGATGGTTCGGCCGAAGGGCTGAAGACTCAGGTGCGTGGCTGTTTCGAGTCGAAGCTCGGCCCCGGAGAGCTTCCGTCAAAGGAAAACGCTGGAAAATCCAGGAGGATAAGGGGCATAATTGTCCCCCATGCGGGCCTGATTTACTCCGGGCCCGTGGCGGCGCATGCCTATCTCGAACTCTGGAAGGACGGGCTCCCTGAAGTCTTTGTGATAATCGGTCCAAACCATTATGGCACGAGCGATCTCGCATCGCTCTCGAGCGGGGACTACATCACTCCGCTCGGCACCGCTCCCCTGGACAGGGGCCTGTCGAAAAGGCTGGAGGGCGGCTTGTTTGATTTCGACGACGAAGCGCAGTCAGGCGAGCATTCAATCGAGGTGCAGCTTCCTTTTCTGCAGTTCATGAGGAGCGAGATAAGGTTCGTACCGGTGTGCATGGGAGCGCAGGACTATGAAACTGCTAGACAGGTTGGCCTGAAGATCGCTTCGGCCATAAAGGGTGTGGATGCAGTTGTGATAGCGTCCAGCGACTTCTCGCACTATGTAACACCGGAGGCGGCAAGGGAAAAGGATATGGTTGCAATTGACAGGATACTCCATGACGATCCCGAGGGGCTGTACGAAGCTGTGGTAGGCAGGGACATCAGCATGTGCGGCTACGGGCCTGTAATGGCAATGCTTTGCGCTGTTGGCGGCGGGAGGGCAAGCATGCTTGCCTACGGCCATTCCGGGCAGGTGGAAAGGATGAGGGAAGTTGTAGCCTACTGCTCAATAAAAGTGGAATGAAAAATGTTTGAGTGAAAGTGTTTGTCCGCTGTGGTAACTCAGGATCAGGCAGGTGGCTTGCTGTTCCCTTCGTCCTTACCCTGTTCTGGCTTTGTCTCGGCCTGATTGCCCTGCTGTTGAGGCTTTCCCGACTTCGGCGGCGGGCGTGTGTGTACCCTCTTTCCGCTGTACGCTATAACTGCGATTGCAAGAGCAACCAGCGTCAGGATTCCCATGATTACCGAGCCGAGGCTGACGCCTCCGACAACATTGTAGTTCCAGAATGGTTCCACTGAGGATATATGCAGGCTCTGGGCGACCGTGGGTGTATAGTTGTTTGAAGGCACTGAAACAGCAAACGACTCAATCTGGTAACTGCCCTGGCTAACGCCGTTCGGTATTGTGAATGAGAGTGTGCCGGAGGATGATGTCACTGAATACATCCTGTACGATGCAGGCACTCCCGGTATCCATACGTATATCGTGTATGCGCTGGAAAGCGAGCCTGAGCCGAATGCTGAAATGCTGTAGTACAGGCTGACTGTCTGACCAGGACTGTATGTTCCCGAAACATAGCTTGACTGCGATATCGAGAATGACATGACCGTGCCTGAAAGCTCGTATATTGTTGAAGACTGGTTGACCACTCCGCCGGATGTCTTGTTTGTTGCGGTGAGATAAAGGGTGTATGTTGAGGACGGATTCTTTGGTATGTTGAAGCTTATGGAGGATGCTGTCACAGTGCCGCTTGCCACAGAGTTCCCGTTGTTGTCTTCTATTGTGTAAAGGTAGACAGGTGAAGAGAAGCCGCTGCCGATTACGTGGTAGCTGAATGTCACGGTTGTGGATGGTGAGAAGTCAAACGTGCTCGGATTTATGACAAGAAGCGCCTGGCTGATACTCACAAACAATGACGAGCTTGCTGAGTCTCCCTCGGCATCAGAAGCGGAAACCGTCAGGTAAAGATAGCCGTTCGTGTTCGTAGGCACCTGGAAGCTTATCGTGCCGTTAGAGTTGGTTCCGGCAGCAACAACACCGTTTCCGATGTATGCTACAAAGGAAGCGAATGCAGGCGTCTTGGCAGTTCCATTGTTAACAAGCGTCCATGTCGCCGTGAATTCTTGCCCACCGACATAAGATGTCTGCCCCGGGACAAGTTCAAGCGTGTATATGACCGGCTGCTTTGACACCTGGAAGGTGTATGTGGTCGTGTTGGACCAGCCGTAAGCGGTAATCTTCGCATTCACCGTGTATGTTCCGAGAGTTGCGTTGCTGCTGAGCATGAAGGCGTAGGATGCGATGCCCTGGGCATCCGTTGTGAGTCCGCTCCCGCTGTAGGAGGAAATAACAGAGCCGCCAATTGATACATTGACGTAAACTCTCGCTCCTGCAACAGGGGCATAGTTGAATGCGTTGGGACCAACTGCAGCCTCCACTGAAACAGTCACGGGCTGTGACTGGTAGTAAGAAGGCGAATCGGTTGAGACGAATCCTATGAGCTTGTGCACGCCAAGATACAGTTTCTGGGTGGCGTTGTGGCCGTAGCTGTCGACTGCGCGGAGGGTTACGTGGACTGTGGAGGGTATCTTTGTTGTGTACGGGATCACGAGGTTGAGCACTCCACCTGAAACAACTCCCTGGAGTGACTGCGTGCCGCTCGTCGTTGTGTAGTTCATTATGTATGAAACATTGACGCCTACTGCGGGGGCGTTGTTGGAAGTATTGGTAACCGTGTAGTATATCGTCGCGGGCTCGCCCGGTAGGTAGTATGCCTCATTTGCGAACGCTGAGAGAATGAGCGCCTGGAAGTAAAGGTATGTCGAATAGACCGTATAGTTGTTCGATGCTTCCGTTACCGTGAAGATGTAAGCGCCGTCCGGAACTGAGTAGTTAACCTTGTAACTTCCGTTCCAGTATCCGCCGGAGAGAGCGACATTGCTCTCGTTGAAAATCTGCGCGCCGGTGGTGAAGCTTGTGATTGAGACGTTGATTGCACCGTCAAAGGGTGAGAATACGCCCGCGAACTGCAGCGTTGTTCCCTGGCCGTATATGTTGCCCGGCCTGTAAGGGCTGATTGTCACAGACGGGTTGATCAGGTAATAGACAGCGTGGCCGATTACCGGGTCGTAGTTGCTAGAGCCCGCAGGATAACCCCCGAACTCTATTGTCAGGTTGTATTCGCCTGACCGGTACCCTACATAGCCGGAGTAGAAGGCAATGGAGGAAATGCCGTAGTCGTTGGGCGGTGTGTAGCCCGATATGTAGACATGCTGGGATGTATTCGCCATTCCAGAGTACACCAGTTCATAGAGTCCGGCGGAAGTGTTTCCGGACATGGGGTTGCCGAACTGGTCCGTGGCGACTATGTTGGCGTAAATCTCGCTGCCAACGGTGAAGTACTGGTTGGGTGTCGAGTAATCTGAAAGTGTTGTCTCCACATGAGCCTTGTATACTGGGTATGAAATGGTGCACGATGCATTTGCAACTGCAACTCCAGTTATGCTCAGCTGCAGCTTGTAGTTGCCAGTGTTGAAATTGGTCAGGTCAAAGAAATTGAAATTGTTGCTGACCCATGACTGATACACGCCCGTGCTCGACGTTGTTACAGTCATTGTACTGACAGGGACCCCGCTTGTTGTGTTTATCAATGAAACGGAGACAACCTGCGAGGTTGACTGGTTCAGGTACACTCCGAAAAACAGCGCTCCATCAACGGTGAAGCTGTGCTGCAGATTACCAAAAGCGTTGTTTGTCGTTATTGTATTCGCAGCGCCTGCCGCACTTGCCTGGCTTGGGAGCAGGACAACTGCACCGGCGAGGACCATCAACATCACGAGCACCATGGGTGTTAACTTCATTCGATCACGTTGCCTCTAGGGCGAAGGGATTTTGTTCGAGCGAATTTAACTAACTTTCTATTAGAAAATCAGAAAAAAAATCATCGTGCGGGGGAGTGGGCTGATTGTCAGACAACCTCCTGATCGATTAGTTTCTAATCCAACCAGTGTATTAGCAGATAGGCAAAGAGGCAGTCCCGGTGATGTGTATTTGATACAGGATGTGGAAAAGAAGATATCACGTCAGCTCAGGATCTTCAGGAAGAGGACTGGCGCTTCGCGCGAGGCATGGGCCAGGGCGAAGAGAATACTGCCAGGGGGAGTGAGCGGCGATGATTTCTTCTTTCAGCCTTACCCGCTGCAGATAGAACATGCTTCGGGCGCAACCATATTTGATTTCGACAGGAACGCGTACATTGACTACAACATGGCATCGGGGTCGCTTATACTCGGTCATGGAAACAAAGGGGTACACCGGGCACTTGAGGACACGATGGAAACTTACGGCACGAGCGCCGCGGGTGCACCGAACCCGCTGGAAATGCAGCTGGCAACAGACATAACCGACATGGTAAGCTCCGCTGAGAGCGTCAGGTTCACAACAAGCGGGACGGAAGCTAACCTGCTCGCCATAAGGATTGCTATGGCGCGTGGAAAGAAGAGCAAGGTGGCCAAGTTTGAGGGACACTATCTGGGTTCGTTCGACTACGGTCTTGTAAGCAGCAGCACGCCAAGGGGGGAATGGGGGCCAATACGCTCGCCGTATCCTTATGCCTGTTCGCTCGACATAAAGGAACATGCGCTTTACAGCACTGTTGTGATGCCTTTCAACAAGCTTGAGGAGACGGAGGCGCTGATAAAGAAAAACAGGAAGGAGCTTGCCTGCGTCATCATGGAGGCGGTGGGAAGCGGCTACAGGCCCGCCGGCAGGGAGTTCATGAGCGGCGTCAGGGAAATGACCGAAAGGTATGACATACCGCTTATACTGGACGAAATCACCACTGGCTTCAGGGTCGGTCTCGGGGGTGCGCAGGAAAAGTACAGAATCACGCCTGACATTACGACACTTGGGAAAATCCTTGGAGGTGGAATGCCAATAGGCGCCGTGGCGGGGCTGAAGGACTTCATGGAGCCCCTTAATCCAGGCAGGAAGGAGGGGGAGGGCGTGTACCATGCAGGCACTTACAACGGCAACAGCTTCTCGATGGCCGCCGGACTCGCAACACTGAACCAGCTGAAGAAGGAAGGCACCTACATCTACCTCGACAAGATCACACAGACGATAAGGAAGGAGATGGAGGGGCTGGAGCAGACCTACGGACTGAAGGCGCAGGTTCTCGGGCTTTCGTCCATAATGAACATTGCCTTCACAAGGGGCAAAATAACCAACTACAGGGACACATTCAAGGCGGACAGGAATGCACGAGCCCTGTTCGACCTCTGCCTTGCGAACAATGGCATTTTCTTCTTCCCGAACAGACCTGCTTTCATATCCACTTCAATTACAAAGCCGGATCTTGCAAGGACGCTTGAAATAATAGAATCCGTGTTCGACTACATGGCATCTGCAGCATAGCGGCTGACCGGCGGCAGGGATTCACGGCTGTGGCTGCGTCACTACAGCAGGCTGCTGTGGGGTAGATTCGCGCTCCAACTCGGTTATCGCATCTTCGAAAATCTCAATGCCTTTGTCCATGAATTCCCTTGAAATAATCAGCGGCGGGGAGATTCTCATCACATTCCCGTACGTGCCGGAGGTGAGCGTGAGCAGACCCTTCTTGTAGCACTTCACCTGGAGCTGTGTTATGTCTAGCGGCTCCTTTGTTTTCCTGTTCTTCACGAATTCGACGCCTATCATCAGGCCGCGGCCGCGCACATCCCCGATGATCTCGTGCTTGTCCTGAAGTTCGCGAAGCCGCTTCAGCACATATTCGCCCATGGCAGCCGCCCTTTCAGGCAGGTGCTCCTCCACTATTGCATTGATGTGTGCGATCCCGGCTGCCATCTGAATTGCATTGCCGCCGAAAGTGCTTGAATGCGCGCCCGGCCTCCAGCGCTTCATTATTTCGGGCTTGGCGATCATTGCACCGAGTGGTATGCCTCCGCCGACCGCTTTTCCAGCCACCAGTATGTCAGGAACGGTATCCGTCCACTCGCTGCTCCATATCCTTCCGGTCCTGCCGAGGCCGGCCTGCACCTCGTCCGCGATCAGGAGAGCGTTGTTCCTGTCGCAGAATTTCCGGAGAAAGGGCATGAATTCGTCGGGTGGAATTACATAGCCGCCCTCCCCCTGAACCGGCTCAACTATCACCGCTGCAAGCGAGCCCGTGCTGCCACCTAGATTCATGACCTGGTCCTCCATGTAGTGCATGCAGTACATGTCGCACGAGGGGTACTCCATCTTGAAAGGGCACCTGTAGCAGTAGGCGTACGGCGTGAACAACACGTTGTTCATCGGCCCGAAGCCAAATCTGTACTTCAGCTTGCTCGTGAAGTTGAGCGCCGGGCCAACCCTTCCGTGGTAGGCGCCGTGGAAAGAGAGAAATTCGAATTTCTTTGTGAAGTAGGTTGAAAGCTTGGCTGCAGCACCTACTGCTTCCGCACCGCTGTTGCCGAAGAAAGTGCCTTTGAGCTTTCCGGAGAAGGAAATGTCTGAAAGAATCTTAGCAAGCTCGGCCTCCTTGTCGAAGTATGTATCGTTTGCAAAGGAGTGCACAAGTTTCTCAGACTGTTTCCGTATCGCATCGACAACAGAAGGGTGCCCCCAGCCTGCGTTCATGACGGCTATGCCGGCTGTCCAGTCTATGTACAGGTTTCCGTCCACGTCGCACACGGTGGCGCCTGCCGCCCTGTCTATTGTGAATGTGAAAACCCTGTCATAGGCATGCGAGACGTATTCCTTGTCGAGCTTGACGACATCTTTGCTTCTCGGCCCAGGGGGCGCGACTGTGATGGAAGGCGCACGCCTTGCCCAGTCTGGAACCCATGCAGGAAATGGAAAATCGGCAATAGCGTGAAGATCGTTGCGGACAGAAGGAGGAGTCCGGTCAAGCTTCGGGTCTGACTGGGTCACACTGTAACGCTCCCCTTGAGCTTCCGCACCGGCTCAATCCGTATGGCCAGTGCCTGGCTCGGGCAGGACTTGACGCACTTGGGTCCGCCAGCCTGAACGCACATGTCGCACTTGTACGCCGTCTCGACTCCCATTGTGGGGTCGAGGAAAATTGCCTTGTACTCGCACTTGGGAAGGCACGCATTGCATGCTATGCACCTCTCCTCCTCAAGCAGCCAGGTAAGGTTGACCCTGTCGAACGATATAAGGTCTGGCGGGCACACAGTGGACGGCGCGCATTCGTTGCACTGCACGCAATAGGTTGCACTGTATGTATTCACCGCAGGATTGAAGTTTATTCTGATTCTCGGCTCCTGAACAATGTCATCCGGGTGTGCCGAAACACATGCAGCTTCGCAATCTTTGCATCCGGTGCACTTGACAGGGTCGAATACCAGTCCATATTTCTCTGAAACAGCCATAAAGTTTGACCTCCTGCCGTTGTTTGCCTCTTACAAACCCCGGCATTAGCAGACAGGAGAGTTCCATCCCAACTGTCAAACTTGCAATGGCAAAAAGGGCTCAGACCTTACTAATAGCTTTGGAAACTGTCTTTTTATAGCTTTCCAATGGGCTTATATACAGATATTGCAGATGCGAAAAACGCCGTAAGACTGCGAAACATATCTGGAGGCTTTCAAAATGGAAGGGCGTAATCTTCCTTCACCGTGTTGAGCACAACCTGCGTCTGAGTCCTTTCAATGTATTCGGTTGTGAGCATCTTCTTGATGAATGAATTCAGTTCCACCCTGTTTTCGAAGCGTGCTATGACGATTGAATCCCACTCGCCGGTGACGTCGTAGACAGCCGACACATGCCGGTCGTTTGCAATCCTCTTCTGCACCTCCATAAGCTTCCCCTTGGAAATCTGTATGCCAATGATGGCTGTCATGTCAAATCCGGCCATTGCAGGATCCACGAGCGCCGAGTACCGCAGAATTATGCCTTCGCTTTCCATCCGCCTCACCCTGGTGGAAACAGTATTGAGGGAAAGGTGCAGCTCCTTGGCCATATCCCTGTAGCTTTTCCTTGAATTGGACTGCAGCAGTTTGAGTATCTGCAGATCTGTCTTGTCTATCGTGTCCGCCATCGGGGTCAGCGGTTGCATGATGCACCCCTCGGATATTAACAATTTGCAACAATGTCCGCGCCCTAAATCTGGAGCCATGAGTCAATGAAGCTGTCGACAAGATTGTCGAGGAATGTTCCCCGGTATGTGATTATCACCCTGGCAACATAGTCCTCATCCCTGACGGAATAAGTGGTCCCGGAGGCTGATTTTGATACGACGACTATCCCGCTTTCTGTGAGCTTCTTGAGGTGAAACGAAAGCGCACTCTTTGAGAACGTGAACTGAGAGAGTATCTGCTCGAATGTGCTGCCTGGGTTCTGAAGGAGTTGTATGACTATTCGCCTCGGGGTGTTCAATTTGAGGACGGAGAGGACGCGCCTGTCCTCACTGCTCACCTCGCCTGACACGTAGTACCTTTTTCTGAAACCGTCCCCCTCGGAATTGACCAGCCTCAGGCTTTCAAGCAGGCCCAGGTGATACTGAACTACGCCCGTCTGCATGTCCAGCTCGCGCTCAAGTTCACGTGGGTAGGTTCCCGGCCTTTCCCTTATGAACTGGAATATGCGTCTTCTTGTTTCCAGAGAAAGAGGATCTTTTTCCATCAGCCTTTCCCGTCATTTGAGAACTGAGGCATAGAAGAAGAACAGCACAATGAGATCCATCACGCTCATCAGGATGAAGAAGTCGACCATGCTGATCGTCGTGAAGAGGACAAGATAGAGGACATATGCCTCCTTTGCGAAGTAGAATAGAAATGCAACCGCCAGCAGAAGGGTCTTGGTGCTTCTCAGGCGGAGGGCGCTTAGCGTCGATATGGCCAGTAGCAGGGCTGAAAAGCCGAGCACCAGGAACACAAGGAATAGGACAATCTCGTTCATCGGTGCAGTATAGTGATTGGTCATTTATCCTTTGATCCATCGGCAGATGAACTGGCGCTGATGCCTGAGCATTGCAAGCATGGCTGTTGCACCCCGTGCCAGGCGCCTGACAGGCGAAGCCCGGAGTCCGGCCGCCGTCTCCTTTACTCAATTCTTATATAGTGTTGCCGTTGAATCAAACTTATTCGACAAACTGAATAGAGAATGGGAAACGAAGACTATGCAAAACAAATTCAAGAAGATTATGATACTTGCGCTGCTTGGCCTCATGCTTGCCTCGGCAGCCGTGCCAGTCGTTTCGGCACAACCCCTTAAAGCACCGGCGGCGAAGCAGGAATCGGTGACATTTGCAGTCTCGCCAAATGCGTATTTCGCGGGCATACTCGACACCACTGCCTCGATTGCGCCAACAAACACCACCTTTTTTGCGCCTTTTGTTTACAATGAAACGAGTTTTAATGTTTCTGGAAAGTTCATGTCGTTCATGTTCTACTCTGGTCTGGGTTCAATCGGATTAACAAGCGTAAGGGTCAACCAGTCTCCCATCGCGAACGTGAGCAGGATGCTCTACAGCTATTACACTATCCCCTCTGCGGGGGCCTTCCTGGATGCAGGTGTCGCGGGCTCAATTTTCTATGCTTACACAAACACTACGCTTCTGATAGCGCATAACAACCCCGAGGGACTCATACAGGTGTTCACATACAGGTCGAATGTCACGGTGCAGGCGGTGCTTTCTGTCGGCCTTCAGCCGAACAGCAAATTCACGATGACTCAGACTGAACCAACACTGACTAACGGGACTGTGGCAATGATGTTCAACGATACGGATCTTGCGGGTTACTTTGTCTCTGGCGGATCCAATTTCAGCTCTCAGCTTGTTCCAGGCAGCAACTATTACAGTATTATCAAGCAAGTTCCCGAAGATTCGTACCTCGACTCATTCAGCATTCCGAACGGCGAATCACCATACGCCACCGTATTGAGCGCTGTCGCACAGGCAATGAGCCACAATACAATTTCCTATTACGCAGCCGTCACACTGGCTGACGGACAGGCGTCCGTTGATGCTGCATATTTCAACAACGCCCTGAGAGTCGAGCGGATGTCTGTTGCCAGTGGCGACATCAACATGCAGTTTTCCAAACTGCAGTCCGGTGTGCCCGATATGGTTGTGCTCCTGCTGTCCGGCGATGTCTTCAACGGCACAGCTTCAAGGCTTGTAGTCGACGTCAACGGCCAGCGTGTCATGAACGTAAGCTCCCTGCCCTCTATCCTGAATCCGTTCGGAAACACGACCAGGCAGAACACAACGACGGCTGGTTCGTACACAATTGTGACAGTTTACTCCCCTACCACGATTTCCTCCCTGCACATCTACACTGTTGCGCCGCAGCCCGCAAACTCGCTGACAGTGTTGGCCCCGTTCGCGGGCGCCCTTGCTGTCATTGTGGCAGCAAGCGTCCTTCTATTCAGAAGGAAAAACACGGGCGGCGACTGACATCAAAGCTGCTTCGAATTAGGCATCTTCATTACCTTGAGGATGCCGGACTCCAGTGAAAGCAGGGGGCCTGACTGGCCGTCGTTGATCGCCTTCATGACCTGCAGGTTGCGCTCAACAAGCGCAAGCTCCTTGGTATCCAGCGTATTTGGGTCAATCGCAACCATCAGGACGCAGTTCCTTATGATCACGAGGTCCCTTATGTGGTTGAGAAAACCTATCACGACGTCGAAGCTGTTCTGATTTATCAGATACTCGATGCCGTCAAGCATTATGATGCATGGAGAATTGTCCCTGGTGAATGACACAATGCGGTTCAGTATCAGGTTTGTCTGAGTCGGCTCAATGCAGTCCTTTCCGACCACGTGCGTAAGCCAGACGATGGATGCGTTTTCAAGGCTGTAGCTGGACCTGAGCCTCTCTGGGAATTCCCTTGTAATGAGGAGCCCTTTTACCCCCTGTATCATTGCCTCTGAGAATATGTCGAAAAATAGCGATGGCTTTGTTTCTTCCACAAGGTAAACTTCGCCAGTGATTATCTTGCGGCCCTCATGCTAGACTATAGGGTCCCTCCGAGATTTTCCCTTCCTTTGAATCTTCTACACTGGCAAATCATTAATATTTAAAGGGCTCATTATCACGATTGATACTCAGGCAGCATGAATGATAGCATCCATGCACCGCATTGACGTACAGCCCCGGCGTTCTTGCTGATGCGTCAACGGAGGGTTCTTGTATGAGGAGGACGGCAACTGCATTAATCGTGGCACTTGTTTTGCTTTTGCCGGGTGCGTTTCTCCTCCCGCATGCGCCACAGGTAGCTTCAGTGGCACAGAATCCGGGTATCGGATGGTCACGGCCGGCAATAAATGCCCAGCCTGCTGGACAGGTGCTGAACGTCACAGAGGCGGGATTGGTTTCATCACCGGCGACATACGGCACGGAGATAGTCTTCGACACAATCCATGGCCTCCTGCCTGGAACAGACATTGGAAACAACACCACAGGCATCATTGACAGTGCGGGGAATCACATCAGCTGCTCAAACCAGCAGTACGTTGTGTCTGCCAACGGAACGGTAGGTGCACTCGGCGTGAGGATCCTCGGCAATGCCAGTGCCGGACCGTTCACGCTCGAGGGAGCCGCTGGTTCCGAACTGTTCCAGGTAAACTATGCAGGCATAGCCTCCGATTCATCTGCAGGGAGCGGCCTGCTTTTCATTTATCCGTCCATGCAGTCGGCCACCGGCGAAGTCACAGTGTTCGGAGCTGATTTCCAGCAATACCAGAAAGTAGGATACCCGATTGTCGGAAACCAGTCATTCGCCAGTGCAGGTCAGGCCGTCTCTGATGCAAACGGAGCGTTCAGTTTCAAATTCCAGCTGTCAGACATGCCGAGCGGAACGTATATTGTCAGGATGTCAGGCGCGATACAGGCCACAGTTCAGCTTGTTATCTCTCCCGCGCTTCAGCTGATTCCAGATTCTGGCCATGTGGGCCAGAGCGTAGTTGCAAAATTGACTGGTTTTGCGTCAAAGGCCACTGTGACAGTCAGCTGGGGGAGTGGACAGGCAATGTCGGCGAAGGCATCGGCGTCAGGGACGGCAATGGTCATAGTTCAGGTCCCGGGGCTGTCTTACGGCCCGCACATCGTATATGCAAATACGAGCGGTTTAGGCGCCGAGACGACCTTCACGCTCAACACTTCCTCAGTCGTACTGTCTAAATATGGCGCTTCGCCGGGAAGCACCGTCTACGCCTATGCAGAAGGGTTTGCCCCGTCGGCGGAAGTTCACCTGCTTTATCAGGGCAGGGTCTCCGGCAATGCAGTGAGAACACTTGGTAACGGGACGGCGGTGATACCGTTTGTTGTTCCTGCAATGACTGCGGGTACATACAGCCTGCAGGCATCGTCAACGGGCGGGATGCTGTCCAATGTCACTGTTTTTGTTGTCAAACCGACGATTGTGTCATCCGAGGAAAGCATGCTCGTGGGTGCGGCGGTGCAGATTTCAGGAAGGTTCTACTACCCGCTGACTGGAATAAAAGTGTATGTTGGAAACACTATTGTCCCTGATACGTTCAAGTCGAACCAAAATGGAACGTTCTATGCCAACATCACCATACCTGCTGTTCCAGGCGGTCAGGTTGCGCTCGGTGCCTACGACCTGGAAGGGAACAATGCAACTCTGTTCATGCTCAACATCATGCCTGAAATATACCTGAACACGCACAGCGGAAGCACGGGAAGCGTGGTCACAGTGACCGGTTACGGATTCGCTGCGGGTAAGGATGTTACCATATTGTGGAACGGCAATCCTATCCAGGCTGCTTCAGGCGTTGGTGCGAACGGCACATTCACCGCGACACTGGCGGTCCCATCTGGTGTCCCGGGCACCTATCTTGTTTCGGTTGCGAATTCAACTGCCGAGCCGGTAGTTTTCAATCTTGTCCAGTACACCGGGTTTGAAGCAGTCCTTCCGGCGATACTCCTTCCACTTGTAACGGCGATAGGCATTTCACTGTACCTTTTCAGGAAATTCAGGGTGAGAAGACCGGACAAATGAATGTCAGTTACCGCCTATCGAATTTTCGACCTTCTGCAGCTTCTCGGATGAAAGCTTTTCTGCAAGGAGCACAGCCTTGAGAAGCAGCTCGGAGTTTTCCCTCAGCTGCTCCTCCATGGACTCGACGAGGTCCTTTCTGCTCTCATCTCCCCTGATCTCGCCTATCCGCCTGTCCAGCGTTTCGATGAACTCGCGTTCCTTCTCCTCGATCTTCTGCTCGAGCGTCTTGAGCTCCGAGCGTATTGTATCCCTGGCTCCCTCGAGATCACGCACATCTCCTCCCCCGGGCGAGCCTTCGCCCGGCGATCTTGACTGCGCCGCGGTGATTGCGCCCTCTATCCTCGAAAGGTAGCCGTCAAGCCTGTCCTCGAGCTGCTGCCTCCTCACCGATTCCTCCTTCAGCCGCTCTTCAAACTCGGCATGCAGCGTGGACTTCTTCTCCTGCTGCTTTTCAGATGAAAT
>JAKAPY010000143.1 GCA_021811925.1 Thermoplasmata archaeon
TTTCTTGGCGGCCATCCGCATTGGATAATTCCAGACAATGGGCCGAATGGACAAACTTGGTCAGAGCGTCTTAAGGAATTCCCTCAGCTGCCTGCCGTATTTTTCGCTTTTCAGCGACAATTCAAGGTTGACTTTCATCCAGAGAAGCATGTCCCCGACGTCATACCTCTTTCCAGTGAACAGATAGCCGTAAATTTTCTCCTTCTTCGCCAGTACCTTGAGCGCATCCGTGAGCTGGATTTCGCCGTTCACACCCGGCTCTGTTTGCTCGATCGCCTCGAATATCCCTGGCGTGAGTATGTATGTACCTGTAATGCCCAGGTCCGACGGTGCATTCTTCGGAGAAGGCTTTTCCACGAGCCTGTCGATCTCAATCAGCTTTTCTCCGAGCATGTGGCCGCCCACTATGCCGTAATCGCTTATCTTCTCCCGGCTGACCTTCTCCACTGCTATGACTGACGCGCCGAGGGGCTTGTGCGCGTCGATAAGCTGCCTGACAAGCGGTACCTCCGCTATGTTGATTGTATCACCAAGCATCACTGCAAAACTCTCGTTGCCTATGTGATTCCTTGCGCAGTAAATCGCGTCTGCAAGCCCGCTGGGAGACTTCTGCCTCACATAGTGCACCGAGGCCATGTTTGTTATCTCCCTCATCGATTTCAGCAGTTCGTTGCTGTGCTTGTGCTCCAGCGTCCTTTCAAGCTCGGGAGACTCATCGAAATGGTCCTCTATCGCCCTCTTGTCCCTGCCCGTGACTATCAGTATGTCCTCTATCCCGGCGGATATTGCCTCCTCGACAACATACTGTATCACCGGCTTGTCAACAACAGGGAGCATTTCCTTGGGCTGCGCCTTCGTCAGCGGCAGGAACCTTGTGCCCATTCCAGCGGCGGGAATTACTGCTTTCAAAACATCACCAGCAGACACCTTCATAGTTGGCAGTCCTCGTCACTCCCCTGCCGTCGAAGACAGGCTTGTTTCCGTAGAGCGACGGATCGGCGAACTCCTTCCATTCTGTGAGCACCAGGACGGAGTCGGAGGATGCCACGACCTCGGAAGCGCTCTTGGCGTATGAAACCTGCGGGAAAAGCTTCGAGAAGTTTTCCTTGGCCATCGGGTCGTAGGCAACAACCTTTGCCCCTTTCTCAAGCAGTGACCTGACAACAACGATGGAAGGGGCGTCCCTTATGTCGTCGGTTCCAGGCTTGAAAGAGAGGCCAAGGATGCCGATTCTCCTGCCTTTCACATCCATCCTTGAAGTGAGCAGCTGAACTATCCTGAGCGGCTGCGCATCGTTCTGCGAGATAACCGAACTGAGGATTGGTGTCTCGACACCCAGCTCCCCGCCCTTCCATGCAAGCGCGCTCACATCCTTCCTGAAGCAGCTACCGCCGAAGCCTATGCCCGCATGGAGGAAATGCGGCCCTATCCTCCTGTCCATTCCTGCAGCTGCTGCAACATCCCTCACGTCTATGCCAAGCGCCTTGCATATGTTGCCAATCTCATCTATAAGCGCAACGCGTGCAGCCAAGAGCGAATTTGAGGCGTATTTTATCATTTCGGCAGTGGTGCAGTCCTTCTCAATGACAGGTGCAGAGAATGGCGCATAGATTTCCCTCAGCATCTTTGCCGCACCCTCGCCGACGCAGCCGTAGACGATCCTGTCTGGCTTCAGGAAATCATTCAGCGCATCCCCTTCCTTGAGAAACTCAGGATTCATCCCCAGGCCAAATCCCTCTCCGGCCTTCTTTCCAGTTGTCTGCTCCAGAATCGGTTTGACCGTGCCCAGAGTGGTTCCGGGGGCAACCGTGCTCTTGACGACCACCGTGTGGAAGATGTCCTTCTCCTCGATTGCAGCGCCTATCTCCTCAGCCGCCGCCTTCACATATGCCAGATTCTGGCTCCCGTCCGGAAGTGCCGGTGTGCCGACACATATGAATGTTATGTCCGAGAATTCAACCGCCTCACGGAGATTGGTCGTTCCCTTCAGCCGGCCACGCCTCACTTCTTCGGATATCATCTCCTCCAGACCCTTCTCATAAATTGGTGACCTGCCTGCGTTGATCGCGTCGACTTTTTCCTTTATGTTATCAACCATAATCACGTCGTGCCCGGAGTGCGCAAAACACGCACCGGTTACAATGCCGACATAGCCGGTACCCACCAGAGATGCCCTCATATCATCATCTCGAATTACAGATTTTACTTAAGATATTATTGTTGACCCGTGGAGATTGCTTACCATCGGCTTAAGCTCACCCGGACAGTTCTATGGCTCTCCAGCAAATCAAGCAAGGCCCATGGGCTGAGTCCATCCTTTCTTCACACCCATGGATGAGCCCAATGCAACTCCGGGGCAATCAATCTTTCACACAGAGGCAGATGTTATCATATTAATTGCCGATTCATGCAATGGATGCATTGACCGAAACGGCAAATTCTCTCACCGACATAAGAACAATAAATGGCAGGGACCGCAGGAGTGTTGCCTGGATACTTGACGAAGGGTTTACGGGCATATACCGGATTCATGCTCAGTACAAGCTCAAGAGGGTTGATGTCGTTCGTGTCGCCGGCGTTGCGGGGGAAGATGCGGGGCTCATCATGATCCAGCGCCTGGAGCCGCACATAGGCTATGTCTATTACATTGCAGTCGCACGGAAGCACAGGCATCACGGGATAGGCGGCATGCTCCTTGATGATGCGATTGAAATGATGAAAGAAGAGGGGATGCGTGAAGTCTATGCTGTACGGGATGAGGGAAATATCGGTTCACAGAAGTTGTTCGAATCCAGGCAGTTTGAGACATTGGAGATAAGCGAGTTTTCGGAAAGATTTGGTTGGAGAAGGGCGATGAGCCTGAAAAGGAGAATGACGCTCGTGTCAGGCGAAGTGCTTCTCAGAAGGAGTCTGCTGACAGCCTGAGCCCGGCTTTCGGCATAAGCAAGAGCACATGATCAGGATTGCGGTGACAGCCCGCCGGCAATCGGTGTCACTCATCCGCATCGAACAGCCTCGGAAGCCCCACGATGAACACACCGTTTCCCCCTGGAAGCCCCTTTTCCCCCGGATGCTTCTTCTCCTCGGTAATCACATCCCTGAGCAGTCCCCTCAGCCTCGGAATGACCATGTCATACACATTGTCATCAACAGACCAGATGGAAATCATGAGCCTCTCGATCTCGAACTGCTTGGCCGCCCTGGCCACCTCCTCGTCCGTCGCGTTCATAAATTCGTCGGCATAAATCCGAAATTGCAGGCTGAGCGAAAGAAAGGCAGATATCAACAGCCTCCTCCCCTGCTCGGGCGTCAATGTCTCCTTGATCAACTTTTCCTGAGTAAACGGATCTATTGCCTTCCAGAATTGCGGGTTCTGGATGTAGTACTTCTCGATGTGGTTTTTCCTCACAACCACTTCCGGTTCGGCAATCAAACCGTCTTTCACCATTTCGCCCACGAAGTGATAAAGGTTCGATCTTGTGACCCTGATGTACTTGGACATCTGTGTCACAGTGAGCTTCCTGCGCCTTGAGAGCAGCAGAAGTATGCTTGTCTTGGTGGGATTTCCAAGCGCATCGAGAAGCACTTCATACTCATTGCCAGTCCTTCGGCCTTTTTGTTTCAAATCCCTCATCCTCTAACGGGAATGATACATGTAAATATAATGATTATGTATAAATAAGATTTATATGTATGAATGATATTGTGCTGGACAGAATTGAAGCTGCGGTCCAGGAGAAGCAACGGCATGCAGGAAAACAGGCTGGTGGCAGAAGGCGATGATGCAATCACTGGCAATTTCAGGATGCTGCTTCTGAACGCCGCGATATCCCGTGGTGGCACCGCTGCCTATGGGGTTGTAATACTCTGGGTAACGTTTGCCCTCACCCATTCTCCGGTGCTGACGGGCCTTGCCGATGGCATGATATCCCTTCCCCTTTTCGCAAGCTTTCTCGTGGGGGCATATGTGGACAGAAGCGGCAGGAAGAAACTGCTGGCTCTTGTTTCATGCATTGCAAGGCCTGCAATCATAGGCCTCATGTTCCTTGCCCTGTATTCGCACAATCTCATTGTGATAGCTGCGCTCTTCTTTGCCACATCCATACTCGTGGGCTTCACGTCGGACGTGATGAATTCAGTGCGCTCGGTATGGTCGAAACAGTTCCTCAATGAGCAGACTTACAAGAAGGGCACATCGCTGCTTCAGGCAACGACGGGCATAGCCGAAACACTTGGCTTCGGAATTGCAGGTGCTGTGCTTGTCCTGGGGTTTGCCAACGCCTTCCTTACCCTTGCCTTGATCTTCTTCGCAGCCTTCCTGGCAATACTGCCGATAGTGGATAAGGGAGTACAGCAGACAGAAAACGGCACGGTGGGCGAATCGGTGAAGGAGGGCCTGAGTTTCATTTGGCACAGCAGGTTCATTCTGGAGATAATGCTCGTGAGTCTGCTTGCGAATTTTCTCTTCGGGACAGTGGGCGTCGGGCTGACAGCACTTGTCCAGAGAGATTTCAACCTGCCGGCATCGTACTTCGGAACTCTTCTGCTAGTCCTTGCAGGTGCAATGATCCTGGGTTCGGTCCTTGCAATGAAGGTTGGCGGAAGCGTCGGGAGACTGGTCACCCTGACAATGGCCCTGATCGGAGTGCTGCTCGGCCTGGTCGGCATTTCCCCATCGATATTTTACGATTACATATTCATGATGGGCATAGGGCTGATTGTAGGTGTTGTCAATGTTGCAGCCTCGACCCTCATTCTGAAAAAGGTTCCCGAGTCAATGATGGCTAGAGTGAACGGAACAATAAACACGTTCGGCCTTGGAATGACTTTCATCTCGGGGACGGTGGGCGGTGTTGTCATCGCACTTACCTCGGTAAGGGCCATGATGGAAATAGTCGGAGTTGCGACTGTCATCATCGCTGTCCTAAGCCTGG
>JAKAPY010000144.1 GCA_021811925.1 Thermoplasmata archaeon
CTTGCCTTTCCAAACACAATTACACTGGCAATATTCGCAACCGTCCTTTCAGTTGCGATAGCCATTCCACTGGGGTCATACATTGGCTCAAGGCCCAACACATTCGCGGACAGTGCCGGACGCGTGTTTTCCCTGTCGGGATATGCGATGCCCGCTTTCTGGCTGGGATTGCTGCTGCAGATAGGCCTGGGCAGGGACATCATAGCTGGAAATCCTCTTGGAATTTTTCCGCCCTATGGCTCAATTCCACACCTCCCCATTCCTCCGCCGAGCTGGTTCAACAATGGCTACAGCTACCCCACCCATCTCTTCATCATCGATGCATTGCTGCATGGCAATTTCAGCTTAGCCGAACACGCTTTCATGTACATCGTTCTCCCTGTTCTGACGCTAACTTACGGAATACTTGCCGGAGTTCTGAGGTTTGTCAGGGCGGGTATGGTGGATGAATCACATTCCGAGTATGTGAAAACTGCACGCGCCAAGGGCGTCCCGGAAAGGCTTGTCATACGAAGGCACATCAGAAAGAATGCGCTTATACCCACGGTCACAGTGCTTGGGCTGCTTTTTGCTTTCCTTCTTGGCGGCGTTGTGCTTGTAGAAGTGGTATTTCAGTACAACGGCATTGGCCTGCTGGCAGTGAATTCAGCAATTGGTTACCAGATTTATGGAGTAATAGGGACTACGCTCGTGTTTGGGGTCATTCTGATGGTGGCCAACTTAATTGTGGACATAGCCTATGCCATGATAGACCCTAGAATAAGATATTAGGGACCGGAGTTCGATTATGGGAGAAAGAAACGTCTCGAAAACGAGAAGGACAGTCGTAAGAGAAGAGGTTAGGAGGCACCCAGTAGTTGAGGATTTCAAGAGCACAATGAAGTTGTTTGTGCACAACCACCTGGCGTTCGGTGGATTCCTCATTGTCATGGCATACTTCGCCATTGCAATACTCGATGCTGCCTACCCGCAATGGCTCGGCATAAAAAACATTAGTTCAATGCTGAACTTTCTTCCGTCCGGACAGTATTCGCTGGTGCTCCCTACCCCGCCGACCAACCTGCATGGCTGGTGGTACTGGTTCGGGACCACGGCAGCCCAGATCCCCCTCCTGCCTTCAATACTGGCTGCCTTCAAGATCGACATGTCTTATTCGGTGCTGATTGTTCTCGTGGGAATGGCCGTTGGCATAGTGCTTGGCACGATATCTGGATATTTCGGAGGTTTGACCGACGAGCTGCTCATGAGAGTTACAGACATATTCCTGAGCCTCCCGTCAATAGTCCTTGCCATAGCCGTCGTCTTCGTTCTTGGCGAGTCACTGCAAAATGTTGTTATCGCACTTATGATAATCTGGTGGCCGATTTATGCAAGGCTTACGCGCGGCGTCACACTTTCAGTAAAAAACATGAAATACATCGAGGCAGCGGTTGCCTCCGGCTCTTCGAAATTCAGGAACATATTCGTCCATGTCATTCCCAACGTCCTTTCCCCTGCCTTCGTGCAGGTTTCACTTGACCTCGGAAGCGTGATGCTTATATTTGCTGGTCTGGACTTCATCGGTTTCAATAAAGGTTCCCCGTACGCACCAGAGCTTGGGAACCTGATAAACATTGGCCAGCAGTATCTGCTGAGCGGGATATGGTGGCCGGTGCTCTTCCCCGGAATGTTTATCTTAATCTTTACAGTTGCCGCCAACATCATGGGCGACGGTATGAGGGATGTGCTCGACCCCAAACTGAGGAGGTAGTTGGCCAATGGCGGCCAGTGAAACCCATCAGGACACTGAATATTACGTCGAGGTGGACTCCCTCGTGACCCGGTTTTTCACACAACGGGGCATAGTGAAGGCGTTGGACAATGTCAGTTTTGGGATAAAGAAAGGCGAGATATTCGGCCTCGTCGGAGAAAGCGGATGCGGAAAGAGCGTGACCGCCACTTCACTTCTCGACCTAATACCTGATCCGCCAGGGAGAATAATAAGGGGCAGGATTGTCATCGACGGGTTCAACATACTCAGTGACACCGAAAAGCTCGCCAGGATAAAGGTAAAAAGCGAGACCAGCGTGAAGATAAAGCGAAATAAGCGCCTCGCAAAGCGTCATAATTACATACTCTCACGAATCCGCGGCAAGAAAGTTGCGATGATATTTCAGGAACCGTTCCTTGCCCTCAACCCCGTCCTGACCATTGGAGATCAGATTTCCGAAGCGATACTGCTACACAGCCGCATAGACATTGCTAACGCCATAATCAGGAGAGAAATAATCAAGGAATCGGATATGCGCACCTTTCTTGCGCAGGCGACTGCCCTAGGCGATCAGGAGACACGAAGGAGGATCGTAAACACATGGACCAGGCAATTCGGCTTTCCACAGCTCGAATCCCCGATAAATGACCTGCTCAACAGTCAGCGTGACATGGAAGCGAGCTACGTGGAGCTTAGCAGAATGGTGGCTGCCGAAAGGACCGGTTCAGACGTGCGGGGAATTGCCAAAGCCAGGGATTATTACAAGATGAACGACGAGATTTTTGGAATGACTCTGAGTCTCCTCGAAACCGAAAGCAGGAGGAACAATGAAGATTCACTCATGCGGCTGATCGATCGCCTGCTAGCGGAAAAAACTGCGGAAGGGCAGTTCAGGGCGCTCGACAACTGGACAAGGCAGTTCGGATATTCACATCTGGATCTGGTTGCAAGCGAGCTCATCGGCGACAACACTGCGTTCAGGCCCGGCCTTGAATACCTGAAGAAGGCATCTGCAGATGCGTTCGCGGCAATTTCAGAGAACCAGGAGGGAAGGCATGACCGTAAGTTGACTCTACTCGATGCCAGCCTTCTGAAACAGACATCCGCCCTTCTGGAGAAGCAGACGCAGGAGACAGAGCTTGCCCTGGGCGAGCTCAAGACGAATTTGAGGACGCTGAAGAACAGGAACCGTTCGCAGAATTTATCTTTTATAATAAAACAGTCGGTTCTGAGAAGAATCGTGAACAGGCCGTTCGTCAAGGAAGCAAGGAGAAGGACGCTCGAACTGCTTCAGCTTGTCAATATAGCAGAGCCTACACGTGTGATAGATGCATATCCGCACGAATTGAGCGGCGGAATGCAGCAGAGGGCAATGATAGCAATGGCACTCTCCAGCAACCCAAAGATGCTGATCGCGGACGAGCCGACGACAGCGCTTGACGTTACCACACAGGCGCAGATTCTCGACCTCATAAAGGATCTGCGAAACCTCCTCGGTTCCTCAGTTCTGTTCATAACACACGATCTGGCAGTGATTGCCGAAATGTGTGACAGAGTGGGCGTTATGTATGCAGGGAGCCTAATAGAAGAGGGTTCTGTGGACAGAATATTCTTTGATGCCAAGCACCCTTATACCAAGGGCCTGCTGAGCGCCATTCCGAAGGCTCCGGAGAAGGGCGAGAGATTCAGGAAGATGGCGTCTATTCAGGGCACTGTTCCCAACCTGATCAAGCCCCCTCCGGGATGCAGATTTCACCCCAGATGCAGCTACAAAATGAACATTTGCGAAAAAGCAAAGCCGAAACTGGTTGATCTCGGCAATTCGCATATGGTGGCCTGTTTCCTCTATTCCAATGAGGCGGAGAGACTGGCCGAACAGGAAACAATATTCGACATCCCTGGATCGAGTATGGAGAAAGAACCTGCGGAGGCGGTCTCTGTTGCAAAATAACGGCAATTCGGATGTACTGCTATATGTATCCAATCTCAAGAAATACTTCGAGATAAACAACGGTTTCAGGACTTCCGGGTTTGTCAGGGCACTTGACGGCGCAACATTTGCACTGAGGAGGGGTGAGACGATTGGCGTAGTTGGTGAAACGGGATGCGGCAAGACCACTCTTGGCAGGACCCTGCTCGGACTCCTGAAGGCGACGGATGGAGATGTTTATTTTGATCTGCCTGCAGACCTGATGTCGACCATCATGCAGCAGGAGGACAGGTACTACAGGCTGTTGTCAAAGCAGACGCTCTCCGATTCGGAGAAAGGCGAACTGTCTTCGCTAAAGGAGAGCCTTCGAAAACTGCGCAAGGAACACTCCCTTACAAGAATGAAGGAAAGACGCCTAAAGCGTTTCAGGAGCAAGTTTCAACCCATCTTCCAGGATCCATTCAGCTCACTGGATCCGAGGAAGCTGATAAAGGACAGCATCGCAGAGCCGATGAAGCTGCTCACGGACATGAAGTCGTCGGAAATACTTGACAAGGAGAAGGTTTTGATAGAAAGCATCGGACTCAGCGAAGACCACCTCTACAGATTTCCCCACGAATTCAGTGGCGGGCAGAGGCAGAGAATCGTTATTGCAAGAGCAATAAGCATAGATCCAATGCTGCTAGTTCTGGACGAGCCGACATCCGCCCTGGACGTGTCGGTCCAGGCGCAGATTCTCAACATATTGAAGGAAATACAGGAAAGGAATGGTCTTTCTTACATCTTCATATCCCATCACCTCAGCGTCATCAGGGTCATGGCAGATCGGGTGGCGGTAATGTACTTGGGCCAGATTGTGGAGCTCGCGGCAACCGGCGCGCTTTTCTCAGACATGCTTCATCCCTACACACGTGTTCTGCTCAGCGCCATTCCCGTCCCGGATCCCAGGAGAAAAAGGGAACGGATAGTGCTGGAAGGCGAAATTCCGAGTCCTGCCAACCCGCCGAAAGGGTGTTATTTCCATTCACGCTGCCCTGTCGCTATGGTGAACTGCGGCTGGTCTCCGAGGGATATGGCCGATCCACTGAAACATATGCTGGACAGGAGCAGGAATGTGGAAGCCGAACAGCTGCCAGAGGTAAAGGAAATCATCCTTGACGAAGCCGAGAATGAGATCGAGGTCGTCTTTGAGACAACCCTGAACGAAATCGGGCTTGGGCTGTTTAATGACCTGGTGAAGAAGGAGGCAGGA
>JAKAPY010000145.1 GCA_021811925.1 Thermoplasmata archaeon
CACCAAGGGGCCCTCCATCCATACGGCGGTAGCTCTCTGTTACAGGTTCAGGGAATTCATGGAGGGTCTGATAGGCACAGCTGCCGTCAGGAAAGTGCGTTCAATGTTCTACTCGATGTCAGTGGTGGACGATGCCATAGCCGGCTCTGCCATTGAAGGCCTGACTTCGATGCATGACGCGAGTGAAAGGGGAATCGCAGCTGCACTGAACGAGCTTTCGCTCGCTTCCGGTCGTGCGATCGAGTTCGAGCCGGAGGCAGTTTTCATGAAGGAGGAAATAAGCTCAATCTGTTCCGCAATGCGCCTTGATGCATACTCGTGCAGCAGTGAGGGCGCGCTCCTTATCACTGTGGAAAGTGGCTCGGTGGACGAGCTTCTGGGAAGGCTGAAAAAGAAGGGGACGGATGCATATGTGGCAGGAAAAGTCCTTGACAGGGGCACGGGCGTTTTCTGCAACCGGGACGGCAGGAGAAAAACACTTGTTCCACCAGCGAGGGACCATATGCTCAAGGCATTCAGGACTGCTGCGGCGAAGGCAGGAGCAGGCAATGCAAAGCGACGCAACTGAAACGTGGACGTCGTTGAATTCGCTTACAAGTAATCTACGGCAAAGCCTTATTACCATCCCGTTTTAAGGCAAATCTCCAAAAGGGAATGGGCAGATGCGCAATAATTCGATAATTGCAATTCGTTCACTTATCATTTCAGTCGGTGTCACCGCCGCCACCACCTTTGTGGGTGTCTACGGTGTCATTCTTGGCGCCTCTGCCGCGGAGATGGGATGGCTGCAGTCTTCGGCCAACTCACTCGCAAACGCAGGCCAGCTGCTTTGGGGACGGCTCAGCGACAGGATTGGCAGGAGGATGCCTTTTATCGTACTTGCAAGCGCCGTCCTGGCTGCCCTGTGGTTCCTGATGGCGACAGTGCAGTCGCCCGTTGAACTGATTGCTGTTTATGCACTTATTTCGCTGATGGGTGCAATGATAACGGTCAACTGGTTTTCGCTTATCGCGGATGTGACCGATTCATCTTCACGGGGCCACTTCCTTGCAGCCATAAACAACATTGGGTCAGTCGGGACTCTTGTTTCTGTAGGCATAATGATATTCCTCCTGCACGGCAGCAGCAGGAGTGAGCTTGAAATCCCTTTTTTCGCCGCGGCAGCGTCGTATGTCATAAGCGCCGCCATCGTAGCCAAGCTGACCGAGAAGGAGCACAGGACGAAACTTACCAGCAGCCTGGGGAAAACATTCTCCCAGATAAGGGAACATCCTATTTTCTACAAGTACTTCGTCGCAATGAATGTGCAGGGTTACTTCTGGTCGATGGCATGGCCCCTGTTCCCCATAACAATCGTGTCTGTCATGCACTTCGATCTTTCCACCGTTGCCCTGCTCACTGTGACAACCCTCACAGCCACCATCGTCGGGCAGTTCGCGTTCGGCAGGATAGTGGACAGGGTCGACAGGTCTCCGCTAATCTTCTACAACAGGATCCTGCTGACCGCCATACCGGCGATGTACGCCATTTTCAACACTTACTCCCTCTTCCTGGTGCTTGAGGTCTACGGGGGCCTGGTGGGTGCGATTCAGAGCGTCGTAATGAACTCCTACCTGATGGACATTGTGCCTGTGCAAAGCAGGGCCGAATACATTTCCATAATGAACGGCTTCAATGGGGCAGTCTATTTCCTCGGTGCGCTCACAGGCGGCTACCTGTTACAGTTTCTGCTCGGCAGCTTCGGCCTCAGGACCGCGCTGCTTATCGCCTATGCTGTGGTGGTTGCGGGCAGGTTCGGCTCATCCTTCCTTTTCCTCCATCTTGAAGAGCCGGAGAGAAGGGAGAGGATGCGCTTCACACTTTACGGCATACTCTTCAGGACAAAATACCCGGGACTCCCATCAGGTTCCACCGTCAAGCCAAGGTGAAGCGCGAGGTCAGGGCAGCCTGATATGCGGCTCTGCCATTTTCCGTGCCCACGTTCCAAGCACGCCTCCGCAGCCCACGTAGAGCGCAGTGAATGCAAATGACATGAATACAAGCAAGTATCCCGGTATGGACGCGAGCGCACCGATGTCGACGATATAAGTGCCGGATCCAGGTGTGAGGAGGACGGACATCCAGATGAATGCCGCCAGTGCTCCCGCGAACAATCCCGATACGAAAACGACAGGGTATCTTCCTCCCGCAAGCATCCCGGCTGCAAAGCCTCCGACGACTACCAGCGGCCACACATCCGAAAACAGTGCGGCCCAGGCAATGACTGCAGAAAGAGCGAAGAACACCGTTGGCCTCGCAAGCGCTTCAAGCTTCATCAGGACGCCCCCTGTCTCAGCATCCATACCTGCAGCACGTCTCCGCGCGGGATGGACGAAGCAGAGGGATAGAACAGCAGTGGAAGGTACTGCCCCCTTATCCAGACGAACACGTAGTTGTCATACTGTGCGCTTCCAGGATTCTCAGACTGGCCGCCCGGGTACACCCCGAACGAATCTGAAATGTTTGTCAGGTTGGCTATGTAGGTGAAGCTCTGGCCCCCGGTCGCAGGATTTGACATGCCGAAACCAGAGGCATCATTCAGTGTGAAGAAATCGCCTCCGGAGGATAACGGTCCTGCGCTCAGTGCTTTCGAGCCTGTGAGGCTCGGGAAATAGAAGTAGTAAAAATGCCCCCACGGGAGGAGCCCCCCGTTCGACTCTATGATGGACATTGCCTGCAGCAGGGAATTGTACTCGGCCAGCCACAGGCTGGCATTTCCCAGGAGCCCCGTGTAGTTGTATGCCAGTGTGGCAATGACATCCTCGTCCAGCGAGGCAAGCCCCGTAGTCCCGGAATAGCTTCCGCTCATGCCCGAGAATCGAAGTTTGCCGTATGACTGGTATATGCCGTAACTATGCATCACGGGGTTGACCGTGTTGTTGAAGAATGTCATGTAGAAGAACCACCAGACGGTTGCCGCGTCGGAGTTCTCGTTCATCTGGTAATTCCATCTGCTGAGAAGGCCAAGGGCACGCTCAACCGTGCCGTTTGTGGAGTTTGAAAGGAGCGACACGACCTTTGGAACGCTGGAGCGCGCCGCAAAGTCGGTGTAGTTGTGCTGCTGGAGCTGCATGAGATCCCGGATTGTGATATTGCTGTGAGCGGAAAGATAGCTGTTTACTGTTTCAGCCCTGTTTCCGTCGGAGAAGCTCATTGTGTTACCGAACCAGAACGGGTAAGACGGGCCGACGGATCTCTGATTTGAACTGACAACAAATCCAGCGCGGGGGTTAACGGCATGTGGAACGAGCGAAAATGGTATTCTCCCCGCGATATACTGCTGACCGTCTCCAGGCATGAGCGAGCCAGGATTGTAGGGGATGCCTCCGGTCCTCGAAAATATCGGGTAGAAACCGGGAGAGATATCGGCTATCGTCGTCTTTGATGCATAGGCGAAGTTCTGATATGGTGCATTCCATATCGTGAGCGCACTGCTGAACTGTGTCCAGTCCTGCGCCTGCATCACGAGCAGCAGTGAACCGAGATCGTTCGTGAAGTGGTTACCCATCCAATCCATCACTATTGCCAGGCCGCCCTTCTCTTCCATTATTGGTCCCAGGTTCGTCCAGCCGAAGCTGCCGCCGAAGAGGGAATGGAAAATTATCGGTCTCCATGTTCCGTTCTGGAGATATTCGGTGGAAGTCACCCGCTGGAGGTAGAAAAAGGTCCCCCAGCTTATTGCCTGGACATCGGTGAGCGTCCATGCAATCCGGGCGTTGTGTCCGATGACAACAACAGGAGCACCGGGAAGCACAACACCGTAGACATTGAACTGCGGGTCAACAAGCTGTACCTGGAACCATATGGGCGGCAGAGTGAATGCGAGCACCGGTCCTCCCACCAGGTCGGGGTAGCCTGTTGATGTCCTGTTTCCCGCCACGACAAATTCGTTGCTGTGGTCTGAGGGGTTCGGAGGGAATACGTGCGGCAGGTCGTAACCCTGGTATTCCTGCCAAAGCGAATACTCCATGGACGCAACTGTCGAATTAACCTGCCAGGTGTTGTTCATGATCGATTCCACGAACGGGTTCGGGGCTCCGTTGAAACCGGCATAATACACCTGAGGTGTCGGAGAAAAGTTTGGTATGATTTCCCCACTTGCATTTCCAAGCTTCTGGTTCATGATGGAGTAGAGGAGTGCGTCCGATCCGTACTCCAGGTTCTGTATCATGTACTCCTGGATTACATAGCTGTCCACAGGAGTCCAGGGTGCCGGCCGGTAACCGAGCAGTTTGAACATGTAAGGCAAATCATTTGAGGATGAAGAATAGTTGATGTATGCGTTGATTCCCTGCGAGTATTCCTGCAGCGCCTGGACGGAAATCATGTCCGTTGCATTAACCGATGCATTCGTCTCGACTGCATTCCAGTCCTTCTGCGCCGTGAGATAAAGCCCAAGGCTGAGCTGGAAGCTGTCGTATGACGAATAGCTGCTGCCGAGAATTGGTGAAAGCTGCCCTATCGCTGCCCGCCTGAATATGTCCATCTGCCATAGCCTTTCCTTTGCCTGGACGAAACCAAGGGCGAAGAAGAGGTCATGATTGTCCTGCGCGTAGATGTGGAACACACCCTCGCTGTCCTGGACAACGGTCACGTTCTGCTGTATGCCCGCAAGCGTAAAGGTCCTGTTTGCAACCTGAATGTTTCCGGCGTTCCTCCATACTCCGCCGTTGGGGTTCAGAATCGAGCCCAGTGGCGTCCCGTAGCCGACGGCCACAAGCATTAAAATTATTGCAAGCGCTGCAGCCGGGGTCCACTTGCGCAGGTGCATATCGGTATATGGAAAATGGACTATTTATATCGCGGTCAATACTGCGCTAGCCATCGTTTTTCCCCTCAACAGGCGGGGCAAAATCAATATCTAT
>JAKAPY010000146.1 GCA_021811925.1 Thermoplasmata archaeon
GGGAGTGGCCGTTTTCGAATTCGGCAGCAAGCGGAAACTTAAATTGCCGGAAGTGGGACTTGGCACATGGAGAATAGGTGGCAGCTTCACGCCTGATAATACAAACGAGGAAGCGGAAATCGATGCTATCCGGAATGCGATTGAAATGGGTTACACGTTCATTGACACCGCAGAGATGTACGGTGCGGGAAACGCCGAAAGGCTTGTAGGCAGGGCGTCGTCCGGAAAGGATGTGTTTGTCGCAACCAAGGTCTCACAGTCAAACCTCAGGTATGACGATGTAATGAAAGCCGCAGACAGGAGTCTCAAGAGGCTTGGAACGCACAAGATTGGCCTTTACCAGGTGCACTGGCCGAACGACAGCATACCTCTCAGAGAGACGATGCGGGCTATGGAAAAACTCGTGGAGGACGGGAAGGTCGAATACATAGGGGTAAGCAACTTCGACGCCCAGCTCCTGGACGATGCAAGAAGCTACCTGTCAAGGGAGGACGTTGTGACCGACCAGGTCTCGTATAGCCTGGCGGACAGGGCGCCTGAATACGAACTCATGGAATATGCGAGAAAGAACAGCA
The DNA here is from genome assembly GCA_021811925.1 of Thermoplasmata archaeon. Classification (GTDB taxonomy): domain Archaea; phylum Thermoplasmatota; class Thermoplasmata; order Sysuiplasmatales; family Sysuiplasmataceae; genus JAJZXY01. The sequence continues at coordinate 576 of JAKAPY010000146.1, forward strand.
TCGGCATCATTGCCTACGAGCCACTGTCAAGGAGGAAGGTGCTCACGGGCCGGACGGGTCAAAAACTCTTGCAGATAGCAGGCAGAACAGGCAGGACTGCTGCCCAGGTGGCGCTCAACTGGCTGATATGCAAAGGGGCGGTTCCGATACCAAAGTCTGCAAATGTGGCGCACCTCAGGGAAAACATCGGGGCGGCGGACTGGAGGCTTGCTCAGGAAGATGTGCGCCTGCTGGACAGCACAACGGCATAGGCGGCGGCCATAGTCTTCGCGAATCAGCAAAATGGACTTACTTTTCAGCCTGCACTCATTCATGAAATCATTCAGCAACTGCGGTTGAGTGGCGGTGTGGCGACCATCCGGGAAGCGTGTCCCAAGTGAGGCGAATCATCAATGGATGCTTACAGTAAAATACTTGCAAAAAGTGATACTAAGACAGAAGTCTTGAAACTAAAGCCTGTCAAAGGGGACCAAGAAGGATGAGCGAGGCAGTCGTCAGCGTATCCGGACTTAGGAAGTATTACGGCAACACCAGGGCGGTCGACGGAATCGAGCTTGAGGTGAGGAAGGGTGAAGTGTTCAGCCTGCTTGGCCCGAATGGCGCAGGCAAGACAACCACGATCGAAATGCTCGAGGGACTCAGAAAGCCGGATGAAGGCAGCATAGAGATACTTGGTCTTAACCCCTGGAAAGATGCCACAAGCATGAGGCGCAGGGTCGGAATCATACCACAGGATTTCAATTTCATACAGAGGATAACACCTGCCGAGGCCATCCGTTATTTCGCGACACTCTTCAAGGCACCCGACAGGAGCGAGGAGCTGCTGGAGCTTGTAGACATGAGGAATATGGAGAAGACATATTTCATGCACCTTTCAGGCGGGCAGAAGCAGAAGCTCGGACTCTGCCTCGCCCTTGTGAACAACCCCGAACTTCTTTTTCTGGATGAGCCAACAACTGGACTGGATCCTCAGGCAAGGCGCAACATGTGGGAGGTCATCAGAAAGCTGAAGTCAGAGGGTAAGACAATACTGCTGACGACACACTACCTGGAGGAGGCAGAGGTGCTTTCGGACAGGGTTGGCATCATTGATCAGGGGAAGATGATCGCAGGCGGCACTCCGCAGGACATAATCTCAAAGCATGGCAGCGGAAAGGCGCTTTATGTCAGCGGCAACGATGAAATCGCCAGAAAAGTCAGGTCTGCAACCGGGCTGCGCTGCACCGTCGAGGGAAGAAATATTTCGGTCGAGATATCGAACAACACGGAAATAGCACGCGTGCTTGATATCGTCCGGAGTTCGGGTGTTGAGCTCGAAACACTCCAACTGAGGGAGGAAACCCTTGAGGACGTTTTCCTCAAGATGGTAGGGAAAGTGGAGGACTGAGCATGAGGCTCAAGAACATACTGGCAGATCTTTCAGTCTACGGCAGGAGCTTTGCGAGAAGCAGGGAAGGCCTTTTCTTCACATTTGTTTTCCCGATTGTGCTTATAGCGATATTCGGCGCGATCTTCTCAGGAAACGGCGGCAGCTCAGTGCCGCTCTACGTGCAGAACATGGATGGCAATTCTCCGGCCGCACTGCAGCTTCTTGCCGGCCTCAACAGCACCCATCTGGTGAACATAAGGTTCATACCCTCCGGTGCAAACATAACAAGATATGTGTCTGAGAACTCCATCACTGCCGCACTCGTAATACCTTCGACATTCGGCCAGTCGATTGCATCCGGTGCGCCCGTTTCCCTGCCATACTACAATAATCCGACTGTTTCTTCGTCGCAGATAGCAGGACAGGCAATCGGCATTGTTGTGCAGCAGATAAACCTCAACTTGAGCAACGCGCACAACACAATATACGTCCGGAGCTACGCAGACTCGGTTGTTGCGCAGGGGTACGTCGATTTCCTCATTCCGGGGCTGATAGGGTTCACAATACTGACGACACCCATGTTTTCGGTCACATTCATAGTGAGCAACTACAAGAAGGACAAGATATTCAGGCAGCTTTCACTGACGCCACTCACCAGGGGCGAGTGGCTGTTCTCCAAGTTCCTCTGGTACATTATTGTGTCCGTCCTGTCTGCCGCGCTAATGATTGGGGTGGGCGTGCTCCTGTTCGACGCCCACGTGAGGATTAACCTTTACCTGGCGCCCCTCCTGCTGATAGGTGTTTTCATGTTTGTTTCGCTCGGCACCTTCGCAGGCGCCGTTGCGAAGACGGAAGAGGGTGCTGCGGTGATAGGCAACATCATAACATTCCCCATGATGTTCCTTTCAGGCACATTCTTCCCGATAAGCATAATGCCTGCATGGCTACAGACGGTTGCCCATTTCCTGCCCCTCTACTATGTCATAGACGGCCTGAACGCTGTCATGGTTTACACCAACTACACCTCTGCAATGATAGATATGCTGATTTCACTCACAATTTCCGTCGCTTTCTTCATACTTGCAATGCTTGCATTCTCATGGAAAGAGGCATGAACTGATGATGAGCTGCATGAAGGAAGGGGAGAAGTGAAATGAACGTTACACTTATAGGCGTCGGCCATGTGTTCAAGATAGGGGACGCCGTCAGGAAGATCATATTCGACGAAAGGCCCGCCGCCGTCTGTCTTGAACTTGACGACGAAAGGCTCACGGCCCTGCTCACGAGGCAGAAATCCCAGGATGCTTCCGCCGCTTACAAGACACTTGGCGACTTCCAGTCAAAGATCGCGGACAAGTACGGCACGACGGTCGGCAGCGAAATGCTCGCAGCCTTTGATGCTGCGAAGCTCCTTGGCGCGGAGACTTACTGCATAGACCTGAAGGCATCCGAATTCTTCAACCGTGCGTTCAGGAACATGACTTTCAGGGAAAAGATATATCTCTTCTTCAGCTCGTTCGCCGCAAGGTTCGCGGGCAGGAAAAAGATTGAGGAGGAGCTCGAGATGTTCCAGGAAAATGACGAAAGATACCTGGAGGAGTTCGGAAGGCGGTTTCCTTCGCTGAAGCGTGTGCTTATAGACGAGAGGAACCAGCACATGAGCCAGGCAATCAGGCAGCTTGCCTCCGGGGGGGAAGGCGTGGTAGCTGTGGTGGGTGACGGGCACATAAGCGGCATATCGTCAATGCTTACCGACCTCTCGCCGAAGGTGATAAGACTGAAGGATCTGCGAGAGATGAATCCAGCCGACACCGGGGATGCGCCCACCAGGCCGAATCAGGGCAACAGTCAGGTTTCAATTTCATACACTTACAGGTAGGTTCCGGACAGGACACGGCAGGGGATCGCAGCACATGGATGCGATTGATGCAAGAGGGGTAGTCAAGATATACAGGAGCAGGAGGAGCAGCACAGTTGCACTCAAGGGTATCGACCTGACCGTATCCGCCGGGAAGCTCTTTTCCTTCCTGGGAAGGAATGGCGCAGGAAAGACGACATTCGTGAGAATAGCCTCTACACTGCTTATGCCAACAAACGGGTCAATCAGCGTTCTCGGGAACGACGTAGTGAGTCGTCCAAATGATGCGAGAATGGTTATTGCCGTTGTCCCTCAGGGCATAAGGCCGTACTGGCACCTGACGCCAAGGGAGCACATTTTCCACTACCTGAGGTTCCGGGACATACCGAGGGAGGAGTCGAAAAGCAGGACGGAGTGGATACTCACGGACATGGGCCTTCAGGAGTATGCGGACACTCCTGCCATCCAGCTGTCCGGCGGGCTGAAGCAGAGAACGATGGTCGCAATGGTGCTGGCCAGCACTGCCCCGGTCCTTTTCCTGGACGAGCCCACCATAGGTATGGACCCGATGGCAAGGCGCCAGGTCTGGAACGTCATAGAGCAGATAAGGCTCAAGGGTTCGACAATATTCCTGACAACGCACTACCTGGACGAGGCGGAGCGACTTTCAGTCGAGCTTGCGGTCATTAACAACGGCGAAATACTCTACAAGGGGGATGTCGCCGGAATGAAGGCGAAGGGAGGGGCGGAGTACAGGGCAATCCTCGGAAAGGACGCCCCCAGGTCGCTTCTGGAAGGGTATGGGAGCGTTGTCGAGGACGGGGGGAGGCTCCTTGTGCTCTCCGACAGGAAGTCGGTGATGTCCCTGGCCGATACCGCGAGCAGGGAAGGACTCGACATAGCTGTCGGGCCAGTCACGCTGGAGGAGGCATTCATACTCCTTGCCGGAGGGAGAGAAGAGGATGAATCTTAGATACCAGCTGATGTGGGTGGGCCGCTTACTATATATCAAGGGACTGCTTGCGTTTAAG
>JAKAPY010000147.1 GCA_021811925.1 Thermoplasmata archaeon
TCTTTTTATCTTCATCCGTTATCGCAATTTCATTATTCAGCTTGTTTATTTGTGACTGCAACTTCCCGGAGCGCTCATCTCCCTCGCCGAGCTTAGACTCGAGTTCCGAAAGCGCCGTCTTCGATTCTTCCAGCTTCCTGGACTTTTCGGCCAGCTCTGTTTCCGTCGCAGCTATAGACTCGGATAGCTTCCTCGCCTCTGAAACGCCGCTGCTCTGCCTTGACCTGAGTGTCTTGAGTGACAGTTGATGCTCGTCCGCCTGTTGCAGTGCAAGTTCGGCCCCGTCGGTATTCTTTGCCCTGTTGATTTTCGCGTCGTCGAGCTTCTTCCTGATCTCCCTTGCCTCTTCACCGCCGGCCCTGTCGATTTCGTCATCTTTGGATTTGAGTGATGACTCGAGCCTTTTCAGTTCCTCTTCCCTCTGCGCTATCTCTGCGGTCAGTTTTTCTATCTGTGCCGAGTGGCCCGCTATCTGCTCGCTTATCGATTTCAACTCCTCCTCTGTGGTGGCAAGCTTCTTCTCATCTAGGGTGAGCCTCGAATTCTCGAGCCTTTTCTTCTCACTAAGGTAGCGTTCAGCAGCCTTCTTCTCCTGTTCGAGCTTGTTCAGTTCCCCTTTGAGTTCGGAGAGGACCGATTTGGCAGTTGTCAGGTTTGTCTCGATCTGTATTTTTTCTTTTTCAGCCCGCTCTATTTCCTCGTCAAAAGCAGTAATGCCGGCGATGTCGTCTATGACTCTCCTCCTTTCCACATTACCCATCTCAACTATCCTTGTCACATCGCCCTGCTGCACGAAATTGTAGCCGTCCGCACTAAGTTTCGCCTCCCTGAGCAGAACATCAAATTCACCAAGTGATGACTTCCTTCCGTTTACATAGAAGTAGGAAGCGTACCCGTCGCCCTCAGTGGATTTGCGTACCGTTCTTGTCAGTACAACATCATCTGCATCGTATGGTATCGCGCGGTCACTGTTGTCGAACGTCAGAGAAACGGTTGCATATGTGGAGGGGTTCTTGTCCTTCCCTCCATTGTATATGAGGTCTGTGAGCTTCCCTGCCCTTATCATCTTCGAACTCTTTGGCCCGAGCACGAAAAGTATTCCGTCAGAAATGTTGGATTTACCCGATCCATTCGGACCGGTAATGACCGTGTATCCTGGCTGGAGCGGAATTTTCACTTTTCTGCCGAACGACTTGAAGTTCTCAAGCGAGATCTCTTTCAGATACATCCAGGATCACCCCGTTGGGATAATCCAAGCTGGCAAACTGTCATTGACCACTGTGCATCCCTTGACTGGGATGATGATTGATAAACATGCATATAATATATGCGGCAGGCCGAACAGGAAACAAAATACACTGGAAGAAGACCTGGATGACAATGCTGACCGATTTGGGCACCTCCCCAGATGGTTGCCTCCAATGATTGAGAGAGCAAAAAGTAATTATTATAAAAATAGCATTCGATGAGCAACATGCAGCTGGTCCAGTCGATCATTTCCATTATTGCAATCGCCCTTGTTCTCCTGTATTTCCCGATTGCAATAATACAGAACTGGCTCTTATTCAGAAACAGAAAGGTATCTGACGAAAAGTGCAGTCATGACCAGGATCCCGAAAACAGCAGGAGGGTAATCTGCGTTCTGACCACCAACGGCAAGAATCCTCTTGTCGCAGACCACATCCTGAGCGTGCTGAAGACATACAATCTCAAACTTGAGCTTTTTGTCATCAAGGAAGAAGCTGACCATTTCAAGTACAGCGCGACCGAGATAACTGTCCCGGCACGGTATTCAACTCCAAACAACACAAGAAACAAGATGAGGGCCCTTCAGTATGGAATCGAGTGGCTGCATGAGAAAGGATACGGCATTGAGACATACATCTGCCATCTTGACGATGATTCCCTTGCACCCGAAGAGTATCTGGCGCATGTCTTTGTAATGAAAGAAGCAGCCGGGCAGGGACACATAAGGCTCAGGAAGGCGGGAGTTCACATGCTTTCCACCCTGGCAGACATGGTGAGGGTTTCGAATTGCGATTCATTTTGCCACTTTTTCAATTCGATCGGAAGGCCCAAGTCCGTGCATGGTGAAGGGCTTGTGATACGGGCCGATGTCGAATACAGCATCGGCTGGGATTTCGGCACCTTCGGCTGCGACGACCTGATCATGGGTCAGCTTGTTGTCAAGAAGGGCCATGATTTCGGTTTCATACCCCATCCAGTGTTCATAGCGCCGCCCGTTTCTGCTAGGGATTTCTACAAGCAGAGGAGGAGATGGATAATGTCCATCCTCTGGGCAAACAAGAAGATAAGGGAGATAGACCCATTGGCCATGGACTGGTTTCTCTACAGGTATGCGGTCGGCTGGACGGGCATTCTCGGTGTAATCATGTTTGGACTGGGTATCGTGTTCGGCTTCACTCTCCCATGGCCTGTTGAAGTCGTACTCGGTTTCAACCTGCTCAGCTACTTCCTCTTCTACCAGTACGGCACGCTGAAGACATCGAAAAAGTTCATACTGCCAATGGCATTGCTTCAGGTCCCCGTGGCCATCTACGAAGGTGGAACGCTAATCTATTCGCTGCTGTATCCGCCCAAGAAGGACACATTTGATGTGATTACAAAAGTCTGATGCCCCGTGGAGCTGTCCAGCACATTCCATTCAGAAGGGATTTCTATCAGTTCGACATTGCAACGCCGATAAAGATGAATCACAGGTATCTAGGAAGGACGGGCCTGAAGGTCAGTGAGTTCTGTCTCGGAACGATGACTTTCGGCGAGGCCGCAAGCGAGTCTGAAAGTCACGGCATACTCGACAAATTCGTTGCAAACGGAGGGAATTTCATAGACACGGCCGATGTGTATACTGGCAGCAAGTCAGAGAGCATCATAGGAAGCTGGCTGAAGAAACAGGACAGAGACCAGTTTGTCATAGCCACAAAGGTGAGATTTCCCACGGGGAAGGGACCTAATGATGTGGGGCTCAGCAGGAAACACATAATGAAGGGCGTCAGGGAGAGCCTCAAAAGGCTGAATACTGACTATATAGACCTGTATCAGGTCCATGCGTGGGATCCGGCGACGAACCTGGAGGAAACGCTGAGGGCCCTCGACAGGCTTGTGGAGGAGGGGCTTGTGCACAACATAGGGGCGAGCAATTTCAAGGGTTGGCAGCTCCAGAAGGCAATAGATATGAGCAGGGAGCTTGGGCTCGCCTCGTTTGCCAGCCTCCAGGCGCAGTACAGCCTCATTTGCAGGGCGACCGAGTTTGAGCTGCTTCCCATATGCAGGAACGAGGGACTGGGACAGATATCGTGGAGCCCCCTTGGCCGCGGATGGCTGTCGGGGAAATACAAGAAGGAGATGAGCGAGCCGCCTGCCAACACAAGAATCGGGGATGCAGTCAGGCAGGGTAACAGAGAAAGGTGGGAAGCGAACAACAATGAGAAGACATGGTCGCTGCTTGAAGTACTTCGGGAAATTGCGGATGCCAGGGGAAAGACGGCAGCGCAGGCAGCGCTCAACTGGCTGCTACAGAAGCCCGGTGTCACCGCACCCATCCTTGGTGTCAGGTCGGTGGCACAGCTTGAGGAGAACATTGGGGCTGCAGGCTGGGCACTGACGGCTGAAGAGATGAAGAAGCTGGATGAAGCAAGCGAGCCAGAAGTCTCATACCCGTATGATGCATTCGCAGACAGACAGCAGAGAAGGGGCAGGGAAACATAGTCCATTGTGCAACAGTGCTGCTCCCAACCACATGTCCGCACCGCAAGTGAAGACAGACCAGGGTCCAGGGCAAAGGCATAGTGTGACAGGGATGGCGCTAGCAACCGCGGCCTCGAAATCCTGATCGGAGGTCCGGGCTCGGCCCGTTTGATGTTTCAGCATGTTCTGAAATTGGACGGGCCTGTAACCCACTGGATCTTTGAAATTGCACCACCGCCTATTGCCCTCCCCCTCAGCTCTTCAACCCCGGTGAACATGAATTTCAATGTACCGACGAATCTCCTCCTTCCCGTCACCGGGCGGATTCTCCTTTGCGAGATCCTTGAGCTTCTGTGCGTGCGACTCATAGTTCTTCTTGACAGTCAGCGAATACCCCGTTCCGTCGCCCGTTGCGTCTGAACCGTCCACATTCTTCCTGCCAAGTATGAGCACATGCAGGTGGTGCACAGGAAGCTGCACCTCTTCGTCCGAACACAGCAGCTCCACCGTCTTGTACGACACATCGATGCCCGAGAGCATCGAGTACAGGGCAAGCATGCTGGCGATAATGCGGTTGGACTCACCCGCAAGCTGCTTTATGAGCAGCAGCTTCGCCCTCTACTCGAGCGTGAGTGCACGAGGATGCCCCGGTCCATGCACGATGTGTATTGCAGACACCACCTGGCGTATGAGCGGGTCAAGCTCACTGAAGGAGGTCTTTATCCTCAGGGCGAACTGCTGTTCGTACGTGCGCCAGTCACGTTTCTTCGGCGGATGTTCGGCAGCGTACTTCTTTCCCAGCCAGTCGCCTTTGATGCCGAGGAAGATTAAAATCAGGAAGGGAGCGCTCACACTCAGGGACGACGAGATTGATGGTTTCCTGGAACGTACAGTTACCCCGATCGGCACATCAGGGAAGGCTGATGTGCCGGGGAGGTACCTCGGCAGAAGGGTTTACGCGATCATAACAAAGAGCCCTGCAACGAGCAAAGAAGAGGGTATGGAACAATAGTGTCCCACAGCCCCAGCCCAGAGAGATTTTATAATGCTGGCGAACATTACGCCTCAGCCCTCAATCACGAAAGACTTTGCTGCGTTCTATGCCGGAGA
>JAKAPY010000148.1 GCA_021811925.1 Thermoplasmata archaeon
GTATCTTGCGGCATCTACCACCAGTCTGTTGGCGATCCTTCTGCTGAGGCACTGGTTAGCATCTATCCTCAAATCAAATGAGTATCCGTAATTACTCCTCAGCTTCTTCAAAAGTTCGAGCAAATCGGAAACGTGGGTGTCTGTCTTAAGCTTGATGCATTTAAAACCTTCCTCGAGAAAGTGGGATATTTCAGAAATGCGCTCCTTTTCAGTGCCCAGGCCTACCCATCCGATAACGTTGGCAGAATCCCTGTATCTGCCTCCCCGTATCCTGTACACAGGTACGGATAGGCTCTTTGCAAGGAGGTCGAAGAGAGCCGTTTCGACCAATGCCTTGGACATAAAGTGCCCAAAGACACGCTTCTCCATCTGATCGTAAATCAGTTCTATGTCCCTGGGATCGCTACCCTGAAGCAGAGGTATGAATTCATTTTCCACTATGCCGCATATCTCATACCATGTCTCCTCTGAATAATTGGGAGTGTCGGGTTCGATTGAGCTTATGCCCGTGACCCCTTGGTCTGTCTCTATGAGCAGTACTACCGATTTCTGGTTGTCTTTGGCAGCCAGGGAATTCCTGTATGTTTTCCTAAAAGGTATGCTGTAGTTCCTTATTTTGGCACCAGTCACCTGCACTTTTCCATTCCTCCTTTGCCCATAATACCCCATGGATTACAGAGACTGGAACCACAACATCACCAGGGCAACTGTGCAGCCCTGACGCACTCTCAGTCCCAGTGCCCTGCACCAGAAAGCATAAGGAAAGGCAATCTATAAACGTACTTAATGGCAATGTATTAATAATTTCTATTGCTAACACAGTCGCGCAATGCCGGAAAGGGAATCACAAGTACAATCACATGGTGCTCTTGAAGATAACAGTCTAACCTTCAGCGAAAAGATTCTCACATTGAGGAATGAAGTGGATTCCGGGACCGGGAATGGTATTGCCTACGCGGGTGACTTCGTTATCACCAAGGTCGATTTCAGTTATGTGCACGACGTTCAGGGCCCCCTGGTCATCAAAATATTCAAGGAGCTTGGCGGTAAGAATGTCTTTGATCCGGCCAAGGTGTTGCTCAACATAGACCACGACTTTCCATCCAGCTCAGAGCGCTCGTCACAGCTTCATTCTGGCATGAGGGCGTTTGCGTCGGAGCAGGGATGCCGCATACAGGAAGGCTCTAACTGCCACCAGTATGTTCTGGAGAACTTTATCAGGCCCGGAATGCTTGTCGTAGCAGCCGATTCCCATACAACAACTCTTGGTTCGGTTGGAGCATTCGCAACAGGAATGGGCAGCAGCGATGTCGCCTCCATACTCCTCTCGGGCATGACATGGCTCAGAGTTCCCGAAACAATCAGGATTTCTCTTGCAGGCAAATTCAACAAAGGTGTCAGCGCAAAGGACGTTGCGCTCAAGGCGCTGGGAATACTAGGCACAGATGGAGCCAACTATTGCTCAGTGGAGTGGACGGGGCCGGCTATTTCCGCCATCTCGATTGACGGCAGATCGACTCTCACTAACCTCGCCTTGGAGATGGGTGCAAAGAATTCTGTGGTGGAACCCGACAACACGACATTCTCACATCTCGACTCTAGAGGTCTGGACCATGGGCTCATCATAAGGTCAGGAAAGGAAGCCCAAGTGAAGAAGGAATTCACAATCAATCTGGATGAACTTCTACCTATGGTTTCATTACCTGGAAGCCCAGGTAATGCCAGACCAGTATCTGACTTGCAGTCCGGTATCCCGGTCACCGTCGTGCTCATAGGAACTTGCACCAACGGAAGGCTGGAGGATCTCAGGGCAGTTGCTCGGGTTCTGAAGGGAAAGAAAGTCAGCAGCGGCACAAGGCTCATTGTTACACCAAACTCAAGAGAAGTGTACTCAAGTGCGCTGAAGGAAGGGATCATATCCACAATTATAGATAGCGGCGGCATAGTCACGGCACCGGGGTGCGGAGCATGCGCAGGATACTCAAAGGGGCTCATCGGCGATGGAGAGGTTGCAGTGTTCGCCGGACCCAGAAATTTCCCTGGCAGGCTGGGTAGCCTGAAATCCGAAATTTACCTGGCTTCCCCGGAGACAGCTGCGAGATCCGCAGTAGCTGGAACATTGACGGCAGAGTAGAGGGGGTACAGTCGATTTGACGAAATTCACGGGAAAAACTTGGTTGTATGGGGACGATGTAAGCACGGATTCGATACTGCCATCGAAGTGGAAGACGTCGTCGTTTGATCCGTACGAGCTCGGGAAGCACGCCATGAGCGGTATCGACCCGGAGTTCAGCAGCAAAGTTTCAGCCGGCGACTTCATTGTCGGAGGATTGAACTTCGGCTGCGGTTCGAGCAGAGAACAGGCACCACTTGCCCTTACCGGCTGCGGAGTAAAAATCATCATCGCGAAAAGCATCGCAAGGATATTTTTCAGAAATTGTATCAACATCGGACTATATCCAGTGGAGGTAGATTATCCCGATAATTACTTCAGCCAGGGGGGAGAAGTAGAGGTGGATTTTGACAGTTCTACAATTACGAACCTGGTTTCAGGAGAAAAAATTGATTTTAGACCGATCCCTGAGTTCCTAAGCAAACTTGTGAATGCTGGTGGTCTCAAGCAGTTCCTGCTTGGAGGAGGAACACTCAGTGAGCTTGTCTCCGCTAAATGAAGCCGTGCCTGTCAATTCGTGAAAGAGGAGCATATGAATCTGGACAGAAAGTACGATCTGGTTGTTGTCGGAGGAGGCAATGCTGCACTTGCGTCAGCAATCAGTGCGGCTGAGACCGCACCCTCCAAGCGCATCCTCCTGATTGAGAGGGCACCAAGGGTTTTCAGGGGAGGGAACAGCAAGTACACAAGAAGTATCAGGTACGTACATGACCATGACGACTTCTCAAACGGCCCATATACAAGGGAGGAGTATGTCAAGGACATTTACAACACGACAAAGGGTGAAACTAGTCCTCAACTCCTGGACAAGATTGTTGACGGCTCGGCCACACTCCCTGCCTGGATGAAGAAACATAAGGTCGTGCTCAAGAAAGCTGTCAAAGGCGCTTTCCATTATTCAACAGCAAATGCATTCATCCTCGGCGGCGGAAAGCAGCTTGTCAACACATATTATGAAGTTCTCGAAAAGCTCGGTGTGTCTGTAATTTACGACACTACAGTAACAGACATAACGAGGAATGAACACAATTTGATCGGCCTGGATGTGACGAATGGCTCTGATTCAGGCAGGATAACCTCAGACAGCATAATTGTTGCGTCCGGAGGGTACGAGGCGAATCTCGAATGGCTGAAGGAAAGCTACGGAGACAGGGCAGACAACATAGTGGTTAGAGGTAACAAATACAACGATGGAATACCGATTAAGGCATTATTCAGGCTGGGTGCAAAGCATGTTGGGAGGGCCGATCAGGCTCACTGGACAGCGGTTGACGCCCGGAGCCCGAAGTTCGACGGCGGATTCGTGACGCGTATCGACCTGATTCCTCTTGGAATAGTTGTCAACAGGGAGGCAAAGAGGTTTTATGACGAAGGTGAAGACCTCTGGACCAAGAGGTACGTGATTTGGGGGCACCTTGTGAGGGACCAGCCCGGGCAGGTTGCCTTTGTAATAATAGAGAACAGAATGCTGGGGGAGACACTCGTCCCGATGTACAAGCCGATAGTCGGTAATACACTTGACGAACTTGCACTGAAGCTGAGGCTTGATCCGAAAGCGCTTGTTGCGACAGTCAAGGAATTCAACCAGCATATCCCCGAAACAAAGAAATACGATCTATCCAGACTGGACGGAAGGAGTACCTCGGGCCTGGCCGTCAGGAAGTCCAACTGGAGCAGAGCAATCGAAGAACCTCCTTTCCTTGCCTGGCCACTGGTAGCTGGAATCACATTCACTTATCTGGGAACAGCAATCAACCTGGACTCTCAGGTTCTGCAGCAGAACGGGCAGCCCTTTGACAATGTATACGCCGCAGGTGAACTTACTTCCGGCAACATATACGGCAGGGGTTACGTCGGTGGTACCGGCCTGGTCATCGGAAGTGTTACTGGCATAACAGCCGGAAAAGAGGCGCTTAGAAGTGACTGAAGAGACCGTCTCGACCACCATCGAGGGGCAGGAGGAGGCCGTAAGGCAGTATATGATATGCAATGCCTGCAGGCACTGCGAGGGCTTCTGCCCGGTGTGGGACGCAATAGAGAGAAGAAGCTCCTTCGCGGCTAATGACCTGAAGTTCCTTTCCTACCTCTGCCACGACTGCAGGGACTGCTTCTATGCCTGTCCTTACAGCGAGCCGCATGAGTTCGGCCTCAACATTCCAAAGGTCAACAGCTCAATACGAGTGCAGGTCCACAGGGACGAAACATGGCCAAAATCCTTCACCAGAATTCTGAACGGCGGATCTCTTGTCGGTTCGCTGATATTTGCAGTTTCGGCCATACTGCTTTTCTCAGTCACTGTTCTACTGAATGGGCCAGAGAGCATAATAGCGCCGCAGAAAAGTGTGTACAACGTGACGCCGCCGAGCCTGCTTTTCTATTCAGGCATGATACTGGGATTCTATGTGATTATAATGTGGATGATCCAGGGGTTCATGTTCTGGAAGGACATTGGAGGGAAAGGTTTCTTCAACCTCAGGTCGCATGGAAGGACCATCTACGACATTCTGTCCCACAGATGGTTCAAGGGAGGCGGCGTGGGTTGCGACTATCCAAAAGAGACT
>JAKAPY010000149.1 GCA_021811925.1 Thermoplasmata archaeon
CTCCTGCTTACATACAGAAGCGCCGCACCAAAGGGGCTCGTGAGCCATTTCTGGCCTCCGGCGGCTGCAAAGTCCGGGCGCAGCTTGCGGACATCAAATTCCATTGCACCCATGTGCTGGACGCTGTCCAGAACCACATACGAGCCCTTCTCATGCGCGGCCCTCGATATTGTTTCGACGTCGGGCCTGAAACCATTTACCCACGAGACTGAACTGAGCACAACGGCCTTAGTGCTGCCGTCAATCAGTTCTATGACATCATCCGGTGTGAACGAACCTCCCGAAGATCGGGCAATTCTTATTTCAGTTCCCCTAGCCTTCCACTTTCTCAGCTCCGCGCCGCTGGAAGGGAATTCCATGTCGCATGTGACTATATTGTCTCCCTTTGCCGGCCTGATTGCGTCGAAAGCGAGCTGTATTCCCTGCGTGGTGCTGCTCCCGCAGACTGCAATTTCTTCGGCCGGGGCGTTTATCAGCCTTCCCGCCTCTTCCCTGAGCCGATTTGAGAGAGGATGCCAGACAGGATCGACGCTGCCTGTCCCGAAGGAAGCAGCCTGGGATGCCATTTGTGTTACAGCTCTGATAGCTCTGGCTGGTGCAGGAGACAGAGAGGCCCAGTTCAGGTATGTCCTGTGCCTGAAGACTTCAAATTCGTCTCTTGCCTCGAGGCTCTTCGAATCTTCCATGCGCGTGAATTGATGAAGTAAGTAATCTAGTTAACCAGTCTACCTCTGGCCCCGCTTCCTGACAAGTGAAAAAATATCGGACAATGCAAGCACGCAGAATATGAGCCCTATGAGAAGCGTGATGAAGAAGAACACTTCAATGTCAATGAAGAGGGAATTGACATTTACGGTACTGACCGTGTTGATGAAGGAGATGATCATAAGCAGTATTCCGTTGAGTATCGTGAACAGGAACAGTCTGTTGACCTGGCCGAATATCGGCTGTTTCAGGCTTTCCCCTGAAAAATTGGCCACCATCGAAACAAGTATGGAGTATGCGGCCAGCAGCAGTCCTATTATGGTTGCGTAGACCACAAGGAGCTGGCTGCCCGCGAAGAAGGTGATGAAGCTTGAAGACGGGCTGTATAACCCGGCCAGGTTGAAGGTCTTGTCTACAAGCAGCAGCGTAATTACGAACGACACGATGAAGTCGTTCCTTACCCTGAAGAGGCTCTCTACCCTGCCTCTTATTCTGATCTGAGCCATTGGAGCGATTAGTCGAGCTGATGACTCTAGATAAGTCTTTCGCAAAGAAATTGCCGGTAGAAAATCACAATTTTGCCTGCATTCGAGCATATGGACATAAATGCCAGATATGCTCGAAGATATTCAACTGCAAAGCTTGAAATATTCAGCTCCGGCTAATTGTAATTCAAGTTGGGCTGAATTGTCTATACCTGCATACGTCATCGGTCTCACGGTCGGCATTATTGCGGCCATAGGATACCCGGGCATTTTTTTTCTCATGCTGCTTGAGGGCATGCTTCTGCCGATTCCGTCGGAAGTGGTCATGCTCTTCGGTGGCTATCTTGTCGCCACAGGCGGACTGCCTTCGGTCATCGGAATCCCCGCTGTCGTTATTTTGCTCGTTGCAGGCACAGCGGGCAATGTTACGGGGGCCACAATTGCATACTTCATCGGCAGGTACGGTGGCCTGAAGATACTGTTGAGGTATGGCAAATATGTGCTCATAGATGAACGCTCCATCCAGCGAGCGGACGCCTTCTTTTCCAGGTACGGCGGCCGGTCTGTTTTCACGACAAGGCTCATACCGATTTTCAGGACATTCATATCAATCCCGGCCGGAATAGCCGAGATGAATCTTGCCCGCTTTGTCATGTATACGGCCCTTGGAACCACACTGTGGAACATACTGCTTGTTTATTTTGGCATGACTCTCGGAAAGAACTGGAATGTTGTTCTCCCCTATTTTGAATATTTCACTTATATCGCGGCAGCAGTCGTTGCGGTAATGTTCATAGTATGGCTCCGCCTGGCGCTGAAAAAACGCATGCTCAGGCAGCATTCCAAGGCAGCGGCTGTGGGAAACGAGCGCTGAGGTGGTCATTCTCTCTCATAAATCAGCAGGTAACTGTGTGAAATACATAGATGGCGTGGGTCGTCGGGTGCCTGCCCTTCACTCCTTTCATCCAGTATCACAATTTCCTTCAGCCTGAAGCCTGGTATCCGTTCCATGTCTTTCCAGACCAGCAGTCCAGCCGGCACCAACACTCCGCCTGTGCGACTATCCCTTGCCCTTATTCCAAGCAGGGAGCCCTCGTCCATCATTTCCCGGAGCTTGCCTGCAATGCCTGCGAGACGTCTCCTGCTTCTCAGAACGCCCGCCTCCGTCCGGTCCTCCAAGTCTGCATCGAGGAATACCGAACCATGAATCCTGAGGACCGGCATATCGCCCTTCTTTTCCACTGTGTACATCGGCCCGTTACCCGCGAGTCTTCCGAGATTGAAAAGAACGGCCTTCCTTCCTGCCCCTTTCCATACGGACGTTGTTTCGAAACTTCCCTTGGTGCTCCCTGTTCTCTTCAGGCCAAACGACACCCTCATGGGTGTGACGGCAGTGTCAATCATATCGAGCTGCGAATTGCCGGATGAGAAAACAGGGAGGTATTCGTGCGCGAGAAGCAGAAATCGCCCCTGCACCGATTTGTTGTACCACAGTCCCCACGATCTTGTGTTGAACTGCCTCTTCATGACAAGTTCGTCGAGCTCGAAACCCTTTCTGAGGTATCTCTCTATGAGCTTGAAGCCAAGTGGCACAACTCTCTTTTCTCTTCTTTTGTCACCGATGAGAACCACACATTTGCCGCCCTTTCGAAGCACTCTCGACTGCTCCTCTATCACAGCATCCATCTGTTTGATGTAGCCGTCCACATCAAGCGATGACAGGTCTCCTTCAATTCCAGACGAATACTTGATCATGCCGGCATAAGGCGGATGCGTGCATATCATGTCTGAACCGTTCCTGCCTGTTGTCGATAGCATCCTCGCATCACCCGCCTCAATTCTTGTCGATGCATTGAGGGCGGTGCCCGTCTTCTCCGCGAATTCCAAAGTTTCCGCGACTGCCCTTTCAGACAGCGCCACGGATGCGGGATTGATGTCGTATCCGATGAAATTTCGCCCGAGAAGCAATGCTTCGACGGCAGTCGTTCCACCGCCTGCAAAGCAGTCGAGGACAGTATCTCCCTTCCTGCTGTATCTCAAAATCGCATTCCTTGGGATGTAGGGCGACCAGTTACCCCTGTAGCTGCCGTTGTGGGTTGCCCAGTTTCCCCTGCTTCTGAATGCCCAGACAGTTGTTTGCTCGAGGGCGAAGTCCTTAGGTTCCAGGCTGCTGACACGCTTGCGACCCTTTACTACAAATGAGCCGTTTCCCTTCTTTTCAAGGAGCAGCCTTGAAAGCGTGTTGAACGAGACATTGAGTACTTTCCCTATCTGCGCATCACTCGCTCCCGCTTCCTTCGCAGCGAGGACGGCGCTGTGCCATGCTTCCCTTCCATGCTTCCGGCGTATGTGCGTCCCCAGGGCACTGCGGGAGTGGTATTCGCACACATTGCAGTCTCCGTCCCGAATGCCTTTCAGACCTGTCTTCTTCAATGCGTCAGGCATAATTCAATCAAACCTTCGGACCAGGACAATCGATCTGCGCTTCGGTAGAGTCAGACAAGATTCTTTCCACCATCAGCGCCGACAGACTGCCCCGTGATGAAAGATGCTCTGTCGGAGAGCAGGAAGCACACTATACCCGAGATGTCCTCGGGTTTTCCCCATCTTCCCATGGGAGTGGAACGCTCCACCTCGGCCCTGAATGAATCGTCCTTCCATCCACCCCTGTTCATATCGGTCATTGTGAAGCCTGGGGCAACACAGTTCACCCGCACCCTGGGTGCAAGGTCGATTGAAAGCGCCTTTGTTATGTGTATCAGCGCAGATTTACTCGCCTGGTACGCGTATGCACCTGCGGATGGAGCAACGCCCATTACGGAGGAAATGTTCACCACGCTTCCCCCCGCTGCCTCAAGGTTCTTTCTAAGTAGCTTCGTGAGGAATAAGGGGGAGCGCAGGTTTATGTTTATCACCCTGTCCCAGTTTTCAACAGTCTCCTCCTCCAGTGACAGGCCGCTGTATACCCCTGCATTGTTGACGAGCCCCGAAAGCATTCCTGTGATTTTGTCCGCAGCTCCGGCAACATTCTTCACGCCCGAATCCGTAGAGAGATCACCTGCAATGAAGTGGACTCTGGCGCGATCCGCATCCGGGAATGCATCGCGCAGCGCCCCCATTTCCTTGTTGCAGTGGGCAATCACAGAGGCGCCCCTCCCGTAAAGGTCAAGTGCAATTTCCCTTCCTATTCCCCTGCTTGCACCCGTTACAAGTACCGTTTTGCCTGAGAACTCGGAGTCTTCCCTTCCTGACCGGCTGCCTCTCAACTTACTTCTCCTCCTTCAGGTTCCTTCTGTACCGTTCGCAGAAAGAGTTGTAGTTCCCTTTGTAGTCGGTCCACATCTTCCTGTAATCATCATCAATTTTGCCAACGACCTTTGCTGGCACACCAACCGCTATCGACTGGGCGGGTATTTCGGACCTGTTCTTTACCACTGCACCTTCGCCCACTGCAGCCCATTCTCCTATTCTTGCAAAATCCGAAACAACGGCTCCCATTCCAATCACGGCCCAGTCTTCAATGGTTC
>JAKAPY010000150.1 GCA_021811925.1 Thermoplasmata archaeon
ACGGCGGGCATGTCGCCAGGGCGCTGCTTGGGGAACAGTCGAAGTATCTCGGATGGGCCGCAATCCTAGGAATGGTCATACTCTCATTCGAGTTCGAGAGCTGGATACTTATAGCGCTCTTCGTTCTGCTTGTCGGCGTCAGGCATCCACCGCCGCTCAACGATATTTCAAAGCTGAAGGTAAGCAGGAAAATGCTCGGTGCTGTTGCGCTTGCTATGTTCCTTATCACATTCACACCCTTTCCGATAGTGACGGTTTCGTCCAACACATCGTTCACAATCTCCTCCAGCACACAGCAGATTTCCATGACCTCGGCCTCCAGTGTGCAGTATCTCAACATAACAGTCGTGAACACGGGAAATGTCCAGGAAGCGGTCAACATCACTCAGCAGCAGAACGCGAACGTTGTCGCAACATTTTCATATCCACCCGGAGGGGGCCAATATGGCACTTCTGTTGTCCTGAACATAAATCCTGGCGCAACTGCATCTGCATCGGTCCGTATTGCTGCCACCTCGACCATTGCGTCTGGGACATACACAGTCCGCATACAGGGTTCAAGCAACGGTTACGTGAGTTCGGTTCCTATAACAGTCAACTACTCTTAGGGCCGCCGGCCCTCCTGCCCAGGACAACGTAGTTTCTGACAAGCGACCTGTGCACTCTCTGTGCTATGTGCACCCTCTTCTCAAGACCTTCAATCTCGGGAAGCAGTGAAATGTCAGGCACCACTATGCCTATTGTGCCGCCGTCTCTCAGGCACCTTTCTGCAGCCATCAAGTACCGCGTGTAGAGTTTGCCTATATCCTCCCTGTTGTAGAAAGATGACCTGCCGTATGGCGGGTCTGTAACAACGGCGTCAAATGTCCCGAACTCTCCAATGCGGCCCACATCCATGCAACGGAGTTCACAGCCAGATGCCAGCCCGAGCTGTTCGAGGTTTTTCATCGTGCCTTCAGTCATCAGCGGATCTATATCACTGCCCGCGGTGTCCGCTCCAAGCAGGACCGCCTCTATCACAATTCCGCCCGTGCCGCAGAAGGGGTCAAGGACACGCTTTCCCCTGGTGACTCCGCACAGGTTGAGCAGCCCCCTCGCATAACGCGGCGAGAGTGAGACAGGTGAGAAGAATGCCCTGTGTTTGACGTGGCGTGAGTCTATCGCTCTCCTGTCCACATCCATTATCTTGGTGGCGAGGAAGAATGCGCCTGCTTCCGCAACGATCCTAACCTCCGTTTCGGGCTTGTCGAGCCTTATTGTGCAGTAGCGCGACACCAGGCTCCCAAGCTCCCTTTCAAGTGCAGGCTTCCTTCTTCTGATATCCTCGTCGCCGGAAGCCACGCGGACGCAGGCAGTGCTGCCTCTTGCGGCCGAAGCCACACCCTCGAGGCCCCGTTTCAAGGCCTCCCAGTCGGAGTATTCCCCATGGAGGGCTGAAATCCTGAGACAGAATGCTAGCGTTTCACCATATGTCTTCATTTCCACGCCAGTTCTGGAGGACTCCACGATGCATATCCGCTTGCTTGCCCTGGTGCACTTGTCACCAAGCCTTTCGCTTACCGCCGCCAGCTCCCGATGCGGAAAGTCGCTGTGTTCCAGCGAAAGTTCAAACAGGTATCTTGCAGAACCACGCATATTCGTCGATTGTGCCTTTGAATCAGTCCCGGATGCCATCCTCGTTAACAGTTACCACACATTCCGCCTCAGGAAGGCTGGGAGAGTCCACAAGCCTTGCGATCCTCTTTCCTGCTTTGCTCTTCCTCAGGTATATTCTGTATGTTGCAGTGTGCCCCACAATGTGTCCTCCAATAGGTCTAGTCGGATCGCCGAAGAATGCATCCGGCTTTGCAGCCACCTGATTGGTGCACAGTATGACTGCATTGTGCAGATCGCCGAATCTCAGCAATGCGTGCATGTGCGTGTTCAGTGCCTGCTGCCTTTCCGCTAGTGTGCCCCTGCCAACATACTCCGCCCTGAAGTGCGCGGTGAGCGAGTCGACAAGAAGCAGGCGCACAGGCTTTTCCTTTGCAAGCTCAGCAGCCTTCTCCACCAGGAGCATCTGGTGCGCAGAATTGTATGCCCTTGCCACATGTATCTTCTTGAGCGTCTCGACAGGATCAAGACCCATTGCGGATGACATCTGTGCAATCCTTTCCGGCCGGAAGGTGTTTTCGGTGTCTATCATCACAATTTCGCCGTTGAGCCCTCCCCTGTCCTCCGGCATGGTTGCAGTGACAGCTGCCTGATGGCAGAGCTGTGTCTTGCCGCTGCCGAATTCACCGTAAACTTCTGTAATCGCCTGTGTTTCCAGGCCCCCGCCTATGAGGTCGTCCAGTGCCTTGGAACCCGTCGTGAGCTTTCCAATCAGCCTTCTGCGTTCCAGTATTTCGTCCCCCGTCTCGAAGCCGCCTATGTCCACGGCTTCCTTGGCGGAGGCGATAATCTTGGCCGCCGTCGACTCTCCAATCTCGCATATCTCTGCCAGGTTCCTTGGCGACTCAATTGCAATGCTCATTAGGTCACTATAGCCCGCTTCCTTCAGCTTTTCGGCGGTTGCGGGCCCTATGCCGCTTATCTCTTCGAGCTTCTTTTCTTTGACCTGAATAGTTTTTGAACTTGACATCGGATTCACTACCAGATTGCGTTTATTTAAATACATGTCAGGGGGAGTAGCCCGAAAATATGCTGCGCTGCACGGGCTCTGACCAGTCAGGCTTCTCTTCTGACATGCCTGACATGGACAGCCTCTCCCTTCTTTTTTTCGTTCATTTCCGAAGCGCTCATCGAGGCCACCCCCACCGCCATGACACTGCCCTTTCTTGTAATCAAAGCCTCATCCCCAATTCTCAGCAGTTCTCCTGCCCTGGCCACACCAGCAGCGAACAAGTTGCCTATCAGCCTGAAGTCCTCCATCTCGACTGTGTAACCCTCTACACTTCCCTGCAGGGCATCGGCCCCGTCAAGCGTCAGAGATATGACGCCGCGCGGCCCGGTGAGCATTCCGAGCTGCTTCTGTGCCCTTGTAATGCGCACATAGGGGTACCTTCCCGAAAGACGGGAGCCGTTCAGAAGTTCCCTGCCAGCTTCACCAAACTGGAATGCGGCGAGGTTTGAAAGAAGGTATTTCATTCTCTCTTCCCACTGGGCATGTTTCATTTCTCCGGCTGAGTCGACGGCCTCTGTCAGTCTCCGGAGAGACTCGGCCGACCGCGTGTTTCCCATGGATGTGTCCACGTAGCGCATTCCGCCGCTTTCGAGCGCTTCGTTGATAAAATCCCTCTCATCTGCAAGATGGGAGATGACAAGCTCATAGCCTCCTTTCGATATCACGGAGCCGAGCAGCGCGATGGACCTCTCCTTCTCCTCGTGTGACCAGTGACCCGTGACCGGGATGTCGTAGCTGGCGGCAGGAAATACTGTCTCCAGCTCCTCCGGCACCACTCCAAGGGGTGAAGTGACCGTAATGAGGTGCACCTGGTCATGGTGCCTTGACGCCCTCACCGCATCGAGAAAGAGGCGGTGCGATCTTGAAAGGAAATACGGCTTCCTGTGCGAACATGGGACAAGCAGGGCGATCTTCAGCGGCGGAGGCGTGTAGCGTTCTGAAAACCGGTTCACATAGCGGACTATCTCGGGCCTTGTCAGCGACTGTGGCGTGCCTGCCCTGATCATGATATTTGCATTCGGGGCGTACTTCTCGATGAAGTCGCGGTGAATGCTGTCGAGGTACCTCAGGAACTCGGTGTTCCAGGGCGAAACGGATGCCCTTGATTCTACATATTCCCTGAGGCTGCCGGACGAAATTGCCACCCTGCACCTCATGAGCTCGGAGAGGAGCTGGTACCTGTTGTGCCAGACGGGCTTCTCGCCTGCGTCGGACATGCACGCGGGGCATGAACATATTCCCTCCCTGAGCGCCGAGGCCGGGTAGGATATGCCATCGACGAATACCTGTCCGGTCAGGGCTGAAAGGTCGGTGGAGGATGAGTCGGTGATGTCTGCGCCGGAATACACAAGCATGGAGAGGTTCTGCGGCGTTGCCACTCCGGGAACGTAAAGGAGCCTGTTCATGCCGACGGCGCCCCTCGCGCTTATGATCGTTTGAGCAAGATCGTATGGATCCCTTGACAGCTCGGGCGCATTGGATACCTCTACAAGTTCCGACTTCACGCCACTGACTTCCGAGGCAATCCGTTCATTTCTTCCGACCGCGATGAAAACTTCGGCATTCCTGTCCCTCTCGTAGCTTGTTTCTATGTTCTCTATGAGGGATGAGAATGGTATGTAGTTCGGCATTACAACCGCCTGTCCGCTGAAACCCGCCTTTCTTTCACCCCTAACCATTTCGTTCTGCGGGGCAACGAACTGCACCTTTCCAGTGTCTATGATCCTGGATGTGAGCAGCGCCTCGAACTGACCCGAATACTCATCCCTGTCGTGCGGTTCAGAGAAAAGCACGTTGGGGACACGGAGCTTCACCGTGCCGAGGGATGAAGTTGCAACCTTTGCAACCGAGTAGCGGGCATGAATATCGATCATCGGTGAAAGATGACCTCGCCCCTTTAAAAGGTATTTACATCTCCAGCCGCAGATTGGTTTAGGCTGGACCGCACTTCTTTACCCCTACGATTTAATACTCCAAGTACATCAGCATTTATGGTGTGAGATGGGGAGTCCACA
>JAKAPY010000007.1 GCA_021811925.1 Thermoplasmata archaeon
TTCCGATCTAGTTCCACAGCCTGCGCCGGGAGTGAAGTTCCCTCCCCCGTGGTGCCGTACCTGCTCACAACATACAGGAAGCCCCTCGTGCTCGAAGCAATCCTGCGCGCCCTCTCATGGCCGGTTGAAGGAGAGGCAAGAAGTATGTTGTCAACAGACGCCCTGGCGCAAATACGCCTGAGGCTGCTGCCCTCCTCGAGCGGCAGATCCGGGACTATCAGGCCGCTGACGCCCGCGTCAACGAGGCTTGAGGCAAATGCCTCTTCCCCCATGCGGTGTATTGTGTTGTAGTAGCACATCACAACAACTGGTGTGGGGCCGCTGAGCTCGGAGCACCAGTCTATCACCCTGCGCACCCTTGTGCCGGCTTGGAGGGATCTGACTCCCGATGCCTGGATGGAGGGGCCGTCCGCTATCGGGTCCGAGAACGGAATGCCTACCTCGACAATGTCTGACTGCCTGGCGACTTCACGCGCATATGAAAGGAAAAGCTCCGGGCCAGGATCCCCGCCCATCACATAGGAGATGAGCGCCGATCTCCCTTCAGCAGATGCCTTCCCGAACGCTTCCGAGATGCCTGTCAGCGCCGTCCCTCCATGTATGCCGCGGCAGTTTCGACGTCCTTGTCACCCCTGCCGCTGAGGTTCACCACTACACTGGAGCTGGCGGGCATCTTGCGCGCCTCCTCGAGAGCTGCGTAGACTGCATGAGCGGATTCAAGCGCAGGTATTATCCCCTCGAGCCTGCTCAGAAGCCTGAAGCCCTCCATTGCCTGGGCATCTGTAACGGCGACATATCTTGCCCTCCCCGAGGCCTTGAGGTACGAATGCTGCGGACCAACTGAAGGGTAGTCGAGTCCCGCGCTTATGCTTGTTGTCTCAAGGACCTGGCCGTCGGAGTCCTGGAGCAGCATGCTCCTTGCACCGTGCAGCACTCCAGCCTCGCCCGCAAGTAGAGGCGCGGAGTGCTTTCCGCTCTCTATTCCCAGCCCCCCCGCCTGAGCTCCCAGCAGGCCGACCTCCGTGTTTCTGATGAAAGGTGCAAAGGCACCTATTGCGTTGCTGCCTCCGCCGACGCACGCAACTATGAGATCTGGCAGCTTCCCTTCGGCTGCAAGAATCTGGCTCCTTATCTCCCTGCCTATTATGCTCTGGAAGTCCCTGACTATTGTGGGGTACGGGTGCGGCCCCACCGCGCTTCCCAGAAGATAGTACGTGTCCCGGACATTTGCAACCCAGTCCCGGAGCGCCTCGTTTATTGCATCCTTGAGCGTCCTTGACCCGCTGTCTACTGTGTGCACTTTGGCGCCGAGAAGTTCCATCCTAATCAGGTTGAGTCTCTGCCTTTCGGTGTCCTTCCTGCCCATGTACACTTCGGTGTCAAGGCCAAGGGCGGCTCCGGCGATCGCTGTTGCAACACCATGCTGGCCCGCGCCTGTTTCGGCTATTACCCTTCTTTTGCCCATCATTTTTGCAAGCAGGGCCTGGCCCATCACGTTGTTGAACTTGTGTGCACCGCCGTGCACGAGATCCTCCCGCTTCAGGTATATCCTCGCACCGCCCGCATGCTCCGTCAGCCTTTGTGCATGGTAGAGTGGCGTTGGCCTGCCGCCGAACTGGGTGTTGTAGCGGCGTAGAGTCGACTTGAATTCAGCGTCCCTGCTGAGCCTTTTGTATGCGCTCTCGAGCTCCTGCAGAGCAGGGACGAGCGTCTCTGGAACGTACCTTCCCCCGAACTCTCCGAACCTTCCCTTAACCATTCCCTGCCTCCTTCGCCTTTCTTATGAATGAGGAAACGAGCTCCTTTGATTTCCACCCGTTCTCCTCCACTCCGCTGGATACATCGACAATCGATGGCATGACGGCAGCTATTGCGCCTTTCACATTCTGGCAGTTCAGGCCGCCCGAAAGCATCAGCTTTGCCGGGTAGACTGCATCCCTGACGCTTCTGCTAAGCTGCCAATCGTGCGTTTTCCCGGTTCCTCCTATCGCGCCGTCGACAACCGTGTCTACAGCAATCACGTCGGCTGCTTCGGTCAGCGCCTTCGCCCTCTCCACCGCCCCCTGAGTTGGAGACACGTGCGCAATGACCTGCGCACCGAACAGGTCCTTCAGCTCCAGCACTTTCGATGCTGGCAATTCTGCCTGCAGCTGAACGTAGTCGGGTTCGAGGGCGGAGCACATGCCCGAGAGAAAATCACCGTCAAACACATTGACAACGGCCACCGTCTGCCCGTAGCCCTGAGCCTGCGCCATGAGCGGTTTGGCCGTCTCAATTGTCAGCGATCTGGGTGACTCCCTGACCTGTATTATGAAGCCAAGGTAGTCTGCTCCGGAGGCGTATTCGATGTCCTCCCTTCTCCTGTTGCCGCATATCTTAACTTCTGGCACGAAGAGCCGCCTCCGCAATGGATGTTAGCACTGTTGCATCCGCCCCCATGACGGATGTTCCCACAAGCACACCGTCCGCACCTGCTGCAATCATCGAAGCCGCCTGGCTTCCGTTTGTTATTCCGCTCATTCCTATCACAGGCCTGTCCTTGCCTTCAGAACGGAGAATGCTCTCTGTTCTGCTCCGGTCCAGGCTGAGATCGGAAAGGTTGCGGTTGTTGATGCCTATGATGTCTGCATCCGTCTCTATCGCCTGCCTGTACTGTTCTGCAGAATTAACTTCCAGAATCACCTCGAGCCCCATTGAATGCGCATCTTCCATCAGTACGTCCATGCTGTACCTCGACCTCGCGAATATCTCGGCAATGAGCAGGATGCAGTCTGCACCGAGCCTGTTTGCCGCATCAATCTGATCTGTTGCTATGATGAAATCCTTCATAAGAACGGGCAGGCCGAAGGATGATGCCTCGGTCACATTGTCAAGTGAGCCGTCGAATCTGTGCGGCTCGGTGAGAACAGAGAATGCGCAGACGCCCGCATCGCTGAAAAGCTGAAGCCTCTGCCTCACGGGCACATCGGATGAGAGTTCGCTGACGGATGGAGTCCTTCTCTTGAACTCGGCGATCACAGGCGCACGTTTTCCCTTGAGCGCATCCCTCATCGAAAGGATGGGGCGGTTGCGCTTTGTCTTCACGGAATAGTATCCTGACATCACCAGGGAGAATGCGTTTTCGATGAAATAGTCGAGCTCATCCACTGACATCGCCCCCCGCAGCGCTGCATCTTATGAATTCGGACATCTTCCTTTCCGCCTTCCCGCTGTCTATGGATTCAAGCGCCTTCTCCATCCCGCGCTCTATGGTTGATGCCACACCCGCGATATACAGGGCGGCGCCCGCGTTGAGAAGAACAATGCTCCTCTCCCCGGCCCCGGATTCACCGTTGAGCACCCTGTTGGCGAAGGAAGCGCTCTCATCCGGCCCGGCAGCGTGTGGCGGGGACCATTCCCCTGTTCCTAAGGAGGAGTAGTCACTTCCGTCAATGGAGTACCTCTCTATCCCCCCGTTTCTGACCTCGGCCACCTCCGTCCTGCCGGATGGGGATATCTCGTCCATGCCCAGTGTCCCGTGTGCAACCATCGCCCTTTCCGTCCCTAGCAGCAGCAGAGCCTCCGCAATCTTATCCATGTATGCGTCGGAGAAGACGCCAACAAGCTGCCTGCTGACCATTGCGGGATTTGTTATCGGGCCAAGAATATTGAACACAGTCCTGAAAGCGAGCGCCTTCCTTACGGGAGAGACGTTCCTGGTGGCGGGGTGGTACAGCGGCGCAAAGAGGAATGTGATTCCGTTCCTGAGTAGCATTTCGGCAGCTGCATCAGGTTCTATCGATATGTTGACGCCGAGAGCCTGGAGGAGATCTGCACTACCGCTCCTGCTGGTGAATGACCTGTTGCCATGCTTGGCAACCGGTATGCCCGCAGAAGCCACAATTACCGAACTGACGGTGGACACGTTGTATGTTTTTACGCGCGCGCCGCCTGTCCCGCACAGGTCCATCGTGTTCTCAGGCGCTCTGACATGCCTGCACTTCTCCCTCATCACGCGTGCCATCGCAGCAATCTCCTCCGCAGTCTCTCCCTTCATCCTCATGGCGGTGAGGAAGGCGGCCATCTCGGCCTCGCTCGCCCTGCCCTCCATCAGGAGCGTGCCTGCCTCCTCGGCCTCCTCCATGGTCAGGTTCCTGCCTTCGGCGACCTTGCCTATTATGTGCTTCACAGCGACCCCTTTACCATTCTTCTGAAATTAAGCAGAATGTCGTACCCCTTCGGAGTAAGAATCGATTCAGGATGGAACTGCAAACCGTAGACCGGCCTTGATATGTGTTTCAGCGCCATTATCTCGCCGTACTCGCTCATTGCGGTGACTTCGAGAGATGCAGGGAGTGTCTCGTGTTCGACTATTAGCGAATGGTACCGCCCTCCCACCATCGGGGAAGGAATGCCCTCAAAGAGCTCCTGCTGCGAGTGCGATATAAGGGATGTCTTGCCGTGCATTATGCGCTCGGCGTGAACAACCTTTCCGCCAAAGGCGTGTGCTATCCCCTGGTGGCCGAGGCACACGCCAAGCAGCGGTATGCCTCCCGCCTTCCTGATCAGCTCCGTGTTGACGCCAAAGTATCTTTTCCTCGACGGAGTGCCGGGGCCCGGAGATATGACTATGCAGTCCGGGTCAAGCGACTTGATCTCTCCAAGCCCGAAATCGTCATTCCTCCTCACAACGATGCTGAAACCTGCCTGGCCAAGCCTCTGGTAGAGGTTGTATGAGAATGAGTCGTAATTGTCGACAAGAAGCAGTTTCATCCAGATCCGCTCCCGAAGACTGTGAGAAGCGCCCCCAGCTTGCTTTCAGTTTCGGCATACTCCTTCTCCGGGACAGAATCGTGGACGATGCCACCACCTGCCTGCAGGAATGCATCGCTTCCGTTTCTGAAGAGCGTCCTGATTGAAATAGCGCTGTCGAGCGATCCGTTGAACGAGTAGTAGCCGACTGCGCCAGCGTACGGCCCCCTCCTGTATTTCTCAAGCTCCTCTATTATCTCCATGGCTCTTATCTTGGGCGCGCCGCTGACCGTGCCCGCGGGAAATACGGAGAAGAGCGCATCCACTGCATTCTTTCCGCTTGCGAGCGTTCCTTCTACCCTGGAGACGATGTGCTGCACGTGGCTGTACTTCTGGACGGTCATGTATTCAGGAACGGAAACGGAGCCGAACCTGCTCACCCTTCCGACATCGTTTCTTGCAAGGTCAACCAGCATGTTGTGCTCGGCCCTTTCCTTTGCGTCGTTCAGAAGCTCTGCCTCAAGGGCTGCGTCCTGTTCGGTATTGCTGCTCACGGGCCTCGTGCCCGCAATCGGGTACGTCACCACCTTCCTTCCAGTGACTCTCACAAGCGTTTCGGGGCTGGAGCCTATAACCTCCCTCCCGCCAAACTTGACATAGTACATGTACGGAGACGGATTCAGCGATTTGAGTGCTGAGTAGAACGGGAGCATTCCCCTGGTGCCCTTCATGCTTAACCTCCTTGAAAGCACGACCTGGAAGATGTCGCCGTCCCTGATGTACTCCTTTGCCTTCTCCACCGATTCGATGTATGAACTCTTCGTCTGTAGAGGCTCGAGCCTTGTGTGCACCTGCTCCTTTTCAAGGGGGTCTGCCGCAACAAACTCCTTCTCCCTGTCATCGTCCCAGGAAAAGTAATAGCTCCTGCCGGCAACATGGTCGAAAATGAATCCGTCGGTGAAAAGGCCAAGCTCAGCGTCAGGGAATGATGATCCGCTGTGCCTGTCCGGAAGCTTCTCGAAATGACGGATAGTGTCGTAGGAAAAGTATCCGACAAAGCCGCCGATATAAGGGAAAGGCATTGAACTCGTCGGCTTTCGCCTCTTCATGTTCTCCCTCAGGAAGGAATCAATCCTCTCCTTCCTCCTCGAACCTCCGAAGCTGACCGAGCCGTTGGAGTATGTGGCCTTTTCATGCGGATCGGCTCCAAGGAAGCTGAACCGGGCGGACCTGCTCGGGCCGGAGGCGCTTTCAAGGAGGAAGCAGTCCCTGCCTGAATTGAGCAGCCTTGAGAAAAGCGCCTCGGGGCCATCACGGGACATACTTTCCCTGAAAATCATTTCAGTCACCGAAAAATACACTGTGGACCGCGTTCATCGCGCTGTTCAGGACGTCCATTTTCACTGTGAAATGATATGCCGCCCTTGATGCACCGGCGGACATCATCCCAACGTTTATGCCGCCCTCTGAGACGGCAGTGAACACCTTGGCCGCAATGCCCTTCGTCGTCCCGAGTCCCTCGCCTACAACGCACATGAGGGCGACGTGCTTCTCCGTTTCAATCTTCTCCACTCCCCTGTTTACAGTTTCCCTGAGCGATGAAACAGCAATCCCCAGCTCCGTTTCAAGCACAAGGAACGCAATGCATGTCTGAGATGTGGTGGCGGATATTATGTTCACACCCGCCCGGCCCAGGAAACCGGAAATGTATGACAGCGTGCCGGACTGAAAGCCGCCGCCGCTGACATACACCCTAACGATTGCGAGATTCTCGAGGCACGAAACGCTCTTCACGATGCCTACAGCTTTCTTTCTGACGGAGGTGACGAGAGTGCCTGTCGAAGAAGGATTGTCTATGTTCAGAATCCTTATCCTTGTATTGCCCTCTTCGGCCGGTTCAACTGCCTTCGGGTGCAGGACATTCGCGCCGAAGTAGGAGAGTTCTGATGCCTCCCCGTATGACAGCTCTTCGATGAGCTTCGCACCCTTCACGAAGGAAGGATCGGCCGTGAGGAAACCATCAACGTCCTTCCATATGACAAGATTGCGTGCACCCATTGCATATGCGATTATTGAAGCGCTGTAATCCGTGCCGTTTCTTCCAAGGAGAGTGACATGCCCGTCCCTGTTGACTCCGAAGAAGCCGGTGACAACTGGCACCATGCCCCGATCCGCAGCCGCATTGAGCTTCCTGAAAGCGATCCTTCTTGTCGGTCCAAGAAGCCCGTTCGCATTTTCGTAGCTGCCTGCCGTAAGGAGCGGAAGGGTGTCCGAGTCGAAAACCCTTGCCTGCCTGCCTGACGCGTCCAGGGCAGCGGCAACGACCCTCGCGGACAGACGCTCGCCGTAGCTCATGAGGAGGGCCTTCATCCGTTGCGTCAGCTCACCCGTGTAATAGACACCGTATAATATCCTTCCGAATTTGCCAACCGTTTTCCTTACGTCCTTCGAGTACTGCTCGAGCGTCCTGCCTGAACAGACTTCCCGGAGCAGGCCTATATGCTTCTCGGTCAGCTGCTTTATGAACGACTCAATTCCACTCTCGCTGAGTCTGCCTGTTATCTCACTCTCAATGCTGTCTGTTACGCCCGAGATTGCACTTACAACGATTGTGCACCTCTTCTGTCCAGACACTATCGAAACGAGCCTCTTGATTCCACCTGAATCCCTGAGGCAGGAGCCACCGAACTTCATCACGACTGCATCCTGCGCCATTCAGAGGACCCCCTTGCTGCGCAGTATCTCAGCGTTTAGCACTGAGCCGCCCGCTGCACCGCGGATGGTGTTGTGGGTTAGCACAATGAAGCGCACGTGCCTGCCTTCAACTCTCAGCCTGCCGACGGTGGCCGCCATGCCCCTCGCCCTTGCGGGGTAGCCTGCATTGACATCCAGTATGGGCTGCGGCCTGTTCCTTTCCTCCCTGTATATGACTGGCTTCGCGGGAGCGGATGGTAGGGCAAGCTCCTGCGGAAGGGATGAAAAAGAGGCGAACAGGCGGGACACCTCATCGACGCTCGTCTCCCTGCCCACCTCGACTGAAACTGATTCCATGTGACCGTCCCTTACAGGGACCCTGGTGCAGGTTGCTGCCACATTCACGGCCGAAGGGATGACAGCGCCGCCATCCAGTCTGCCAAGCATCTTGGGGATCTCCTGCGACAGTTTCTCCTCTTCCGCCTCGATGAATGGGACAATATTCGCGGCCGCGTCAAGCGAGGGCACACCCGGGTACCCGGCCCCGCTGAGCGCCTGCATTGTCGTGACTTCGACGTTCATCAGCCCAAGTGTCTCAAGCGGCTTAAGGCCGATTGCAAGTCCTATCGAGCTGCAGTTGCCGTTCGCCACAATGAAGCCTTTCTTGCCGGAGACCATTGACAGATGCTCGTGGTTGACTTCCGGCACGACAAGAGGGACGTCTGCCCTCATCCTGTTCGGCGAGGCGTTTGTGAAAATGCGTGCCCCGCGCTGCATCATTCCCATTTCGACAGATGCAGCCACAGGAGTGGGAAGGGCACTGAAAACTGCGTCGAAATTCTCCCTTATTACAGAGTCTGTATCAAGGGGGCTTATTCTTGCCGAGAGCAGCTCGTCGGATATTCTTGGTTCCGGGATAGTGAGGACTTCGGCCACCGTACGTCCCCCGCTCTTCTCCGAGCCGAACAGTGCAGGCGTGTCGAAGAAAGGATGATCGGACAGCATCTCGCAGAACCGCTGGCCGACCAGGCCGCTCGCTCCAAGAACGGCAACCCTAAGCCTGCCCATTGTCCGGACCTCCGAAATATTCTCTTCCCCTTTCCACCATGCTCACAAATTCTGCGCTGCTGCCTGAGAAGGACGCACGCTTCAGCTCGGAGAGCGACCGCTCGAGTGAGTGGAATACCATCTCCCTGTGTCTGTTGAGATTCTGTATCTCGTAGTAAAGCAGCGGATTCTCTCCTGCAACATCAACTGTCGTCTGCATCTGCTTCCTGAATGTTGTGCTTGCAAATTCCGAGAGCTCACTGCTGCTCCTTCCGCTTGATGCAAGCGCGTTGAAAAGGACTATGTTCATGGCGTGTGTCATGCCTAGCACATAAACCATCACTTCGTCATGCTTGTCTATGTCCAGCCTTCGTATGGAGAGGCATGTGTCGCTGAAGAGCGATGTCGCTTCTTCGACAGCAGCAGAGTTGCCGCAATCACAGACGATCATGTTCTGCTCGGCAAGTGTCTTGGCGCCCGGCCCGAACATGGGATGAATGCTTGTTATTTTCATCCCAAGAGAGACACCGCGCTTGAGTTCGCCGATTAGCGGTGACTTGAGGCTGCAGCCGTCCATGATTAGAGCCTTCGTGCCCGTTGATATCACCTCTGAAAGCACAGAGGACGTGGCCGATATAGGCGTTGAGAGAAGGACTACATCCGCTTCCAGTGCCGCCTTCCCCAGGTCATTCTCTGTCTTGTAGGGAGAGCCGCCACGCGGGTCGTTGACTACTACATCGTGTCCCTGTACATTGAAGAATCTTGAGTACCACAGGCCCATCTTCCCGTTCCCGCCTACAACAAGTATTCTCTTCTTTTCGCCGTTGTACACTTTTATGTCACTTGAAGACTGGACAGAAAGTGATGCGCTTATTAGCAGCTTGGCGATCTCCCTGCCTATCTGCTTTTCAACCCCCATCTTCTCGCAGAGCTCTTCCGCGTGGCTTATCACGCTTGCCTCGACCGTGTAGTCGCGCAAGGGCACGCTGTGCGTCCTCTTCAGTCTTCCAATAGCTTCCGCTTCCTTCATTCGATCTGCAACAAGCTTCAGTATCCTGTCGTCCGTCTCTCTTATCCTCTGCCTCATCAGCTCTATCTCGCCATCACTCACTTCAATCCGCTCCGCAAATACAGGTCCGCCATTACAATCGCGCATGCGGCCTCTACCACTATCACTGCCCTAGGAACAATGCACGGATCATGCCTCCCCTTGACAATCAGCTCTCTCTCCTCAAGCGTATCGAGATCCACGCTCATCTGCGGCCTCGAAATAGACGAGGTCGGCTTGACAGCGACCCTGAAGACAACGTCCATGCCATTCGTTATGCCTCCGTTGATGCCACCCGCGTTGTTGGTCGAAGTCGCGACTCCCCACGGCTGTTCCTTCGCGACCATAAATGGATCGTTGTTCTCGCTTCCGTACAGGTGCGCAGATCCGAAGCCGGAACCGAACTCGATTCCCTTGACGGCTGGTATAGAGAACACCATCTTTGACAACTCACCCTCGACGGTGTCGAAGAAGGGCTCGCCCAGTCCTGCAGGAATCCCGGTGGCGATGCACTCTATTATTCCACCAACGCTGTCACCCTTCTTCCTTGCTTCAAGTATCCTTTCCTTCATCGATTCGGCAGCCTGTCCGTCGACGCACCTGATCTCGTTGGAGAACCTGCCCGATTCGATTTCATCGAACGGGTACTTTCTTCCGTCGAGGACATCATGTATCCTTACCACATGAGCCGCAATGCGTGTCCCTTTTCCCGAAAGGTATTGCCTCGCCAGCGCTCCTGCGCCCACCATGGGGGCTGTCAGTCTTCCGGAGAACTGGCCGCCGCCGCGGTGGTCTGCGTGACCTTTGTATTTGACGAACGAGGTGAAATCGGCGTGACCTGGACGGGGTATGCGCTTCAGCTCCTCGTAGCTTGCGCTCCTTACGTCCGTATTGTTGAGTGCCAGAAGGACAGGGGTGCCGGTGAGCTTTCCTTCCCTTATTCCGCCCTTGATGCTGACGATGTCGGCCTCCTGCCTGGCCGTACCTATGAGCGGGGCAGGCCTGCGCATGTCCACCTCGTGCTGGACGGCGGCTGCGTCAACCGCCATTCCTGCAGGCAGGCCGTCAAGAAGTGCACCAACCAGTTCACCGTGGCTTTCGCCGAATATTGTGAGCCTTAGATTTGTTCCAATCGAATTCATGTCAATCGCACCTTTCCACCGAGAGACCTGATGTCGTCCATGAAGGACGGATAGGACACCGCGTAAGATTCTCCTTCCAAGACTGTGCATCCTTTTTCGGACGCGAGGCCTGCCACGCAGGCCGCCATTGCAATCCTGTGGTCGCCGTGGCTCTCGACCATGCCGCCCCGTATTGTTCCGCCCGAAACAGTAATCTGCTCGCCACTGACGCTGAATTTCACGCCAAGTCCCCTGAGCATGCCGCACGTTGTCTTCACCCTGTCGGTTTCCTTGAACCGCAGGTTGAGTGAACCGCGTATCACGCTCCTGCCTTTCGCCCTGGCGGCAAGTACACATACCACCGGAAACAAATCAGGAGACTCCGTGCAGTCAACATCGGCAGAACTCAGTTCTGCTGATTGGACAGAGACCGTTCCGGTCCTTCTCCTTACACTTGCACCAAATGACGAAATGATGTCCACCATCCTCGAGTCTGCCTGGATGAGCGCCTCATCCAGACCGCTAACCTCTACCATTCCCCCGGTGACGGCAGCCGCTGCTAGCATGAACG
This sequence comes from Thermoplasmata archaeon, assembly GCA_021811925.1. GTDB lineage: Archaea > Thermoplasmatota > Thermoplasmata > Sysuiplasmatales > Sysuiplasmataceae > JAJZXY01. The sequence goes on from JAKAPY010000007.1 coordinate 11,213, forward strand.
ATGCGGAAGAATAGTCTCCCGGGATTGTAATCTGCCTGCCCGAATAGCTGCCGCCGCCAGAGCAGTGTATATCGTTCCCGTCGAGCTCAGAGCGGCAGCCAAACATTGATACCATCTGGAGTGTCAGCTTCAGATACGCTAGCGACTGCAGCTTTCCGGTCAGCCTGATCGTCGTGTCATTGTCCTTCATCGGGCAGGATATGGCAAGCGATGAGGCAAATTGTGAGCTTATGTCCGCCGGCAGCGCTGCCCTTTCCCTGTTCATCCTGCCACCGAATACAGCAGGGAGGAAACCGGTCCCTGTTGTGGAAAACGCCTTTCCGCCGAGCTGCCTGACTGCCCTTATGATCGGTTCCATCGGTCTCCTTCTGAGGGAGCTGTCGCCGGTGATGACTGCATGTCCCGGCAGAAGGGCTGCAATAGAGCTCACGAGTCTTGCAGTTGTGCCCGAATTGTTTGCATTTATCACATCGGTTGCCTGATGCAGGCTGGAGCGGACGGTCAGCCTCTTCCCGCGCGAGAAGGTGGCACCCATGAGCCCTGCTGCTTCAAGCGTGCTGAGAGTGTCGCCGCTCAGGAGAGCGTTGCCGATGGTGGTTTTGCCAGTCGAGAGAAGTGCCAGGACAATCGCCCTGTGTGTGATGCTCTTTGAGGGCGGCGCTTTCACCGATCCCTCGAGCGGCCCGGAGGGGCTAGAAAGGATGACCATTGCGACTCACCCCCCTAGGCTCTGCCACAATTGTGCTTCCGTATCTTCCCATGACAGAGACAATCTCATGAACATCGCCATCGCCGGCAACTGCAAAAAAGGCAGGGCCTGTCCCTGTCAGGCCCGACATGACCGCCCCGGCGCGGACCGCTTCTGCAGCGGGAGAGGGATCGATATCAAGGAGGCTGCACAGGAGCTTCGTGTTGGACGTGCATGCCTCGCGGAGCATTCCTTTTCGTGCGGCGTCATACATTGCCTTCATTTCGGCCGCATGCTTTGACAGCTCGGCGATAGGGAGCGAGCGCTTGCTTATCCTCCGCAGCGGGATGCAGAACACGGTCTTGTACCCGCCCCTTATCTGCAGGCGTTTCATGATCCTCATGCTCCTGTTGCTTGTGAAAACTATTCCGCCGTAATGGCATGCGGCGGCGTCATCATATGCGCCAGTCACCGAGACGCCTGCCCTGATTGACGCTTCTGCCGACATGCGCAGCAGGGTCCCATCCGTAAACTTCCTTCCTGAAGACTGCAGGGCTGCCCCAAGTACGGCGAGTGAAACGCTGCTGCTGCTTTTCATCCCCCTCGAAGGCGGTATCTGCGATTCGACGCTCACATGCACAAGCCCGTCAAGAAGGCCCGCACCGCGGGCGTATCTTACGCACTCGAGGACGAGCCTGTCGTCAACCTTCTCCGGCCCGCTGACCTCTACAGTTGTCCCTTCCCCGTCACTTCTCCGGAGAGTCGCCTTCGTCCTGAGTGACACTCCGAAAGAAACGCCGTAGTAGCTCGATATTGCCGAAACTATTGTTGCGGCCCCGTGCTCCGTGTATTCCGACTCAGTGAGCATCTTCCGGAGCACCCCCTATGACAGACACTGCAAATGCCGGGTCGATTTCACGACCTGTCCACAGCCTGAAGGAATGGACGGCCTGCCTGGCAAGAATTTCAATACCGCCCACGTATTTGGCTGACTGCTCGCGGGCGAGCCGCATGAAAGGCGTCTGCCTTTCGGAATAGACGAAGTCGATGACAGCCCCGAACCTGCACTTGCGAATGTACTCCGGGATGCTCCCTTCCTCCATGCCTATGGGTGTGCAGTTCACCAGGAGATCAAATCTCGACCCGGATCCGTCGAATACGCCGTAGCCGAACTGCCTTGCAAGCTCCCTCCCGCTCTCCTCATTTCTGGCAGCTATGCTCACAGACTTTCCACGCAGCGAATACGAGGCTGCCCTCCCCGCGCCGCCGCTTCCGAATATCAGCGCGCTCTCGGGCCCCAGGTTCGAGACTATCTCTGCGAGGGCCAAAGCATCCGTGTTGTAGCCGGTGAACTTGCCATTTCTGCCCACAATTGTGTTCACCGCACCCGCTTCGACTGATATTTCGTCGGCCGAATCTGCCAGCCTGAGCGCTTCCTCCTTGAATGGCATCGTGACGTTGAATCCGTTCACACCCGCTGTTCCAGCCGCTTCGAAGAAGCTGCTCAATTCCCCTTTTTCCGCAGGGAACCTGAGATAAGCACCGCTCAATCCGCTTTCGGAAAGAAGTGCCGATTGTATCGCGGGGGAGAGGCTGTGGTCTGTTGCTGCCCTGGAGCCAACGATGCCAAGCACGTAACCGTCCCTTGCCGAAAGCATTTCCTCAATTGTAAGCTGGCCGGAGGCCGTTCTTTCGCCTTCGACCAGGCATGCGTATGAAACAGGAGCCCCGTTCCTCACGGACCATATCCTTGAGAGCCTTCCCTCGTCGCCGGTGGAAAAGGCGATGACGCGATCCATGGCCGACTGCATTGAGGCGGCTGCCATGCACGGAATCATGGACAGGCCGTATCCATTCCCCGTGTTGATGCATTTGGCAATGGAGCCTGTTTTTAGCACGGGGGACATCACAGAAGTGCAATCTCCGACTGACCCTATTTCCCCGTGAAACGAGATTATCAGCCTTTCCCTGCAATTGTCCGGAATGTGAATATCACCCGCATCTGCCTTCTCCACGTCCACAAGATCGAAAGACTCGAAAATTTCAGGGAGACCATCACCCCTGAGAAGCTCAACCGAACGTCCCTTGAACGTCGCTATTGTTGCCACCTGTGCTGAAGAAAGCAAGCGGATATCATTCATTGTGGGACTTGCAAGGGAGTCGATTCTGAACTCAACTGCCTCGGCACCGCGTGCTGCTGCCGCGCGCGACCTGATTAGCATGTCGTTGGCGTTGTCAGAGGAGATGGAAACACATATCAAGCTGAAGGTCACCTCTCGTGAATTGTTTCGTCGATCTTCATTCCAAAGTGCCTCCCGCCATGTTCAATGTGGACAAGCACCTGATCACCCTTTTTCACGGATGTTACAGGCAGAACGCCTTTTGTGGAACAGAGGCAGACGGTCTCAGCATTCTGGAGAATTATACTGCACTCCTTTCCAGCAGCTTTCGCCTGTACCAGCAGCAACGGCCGCCTCTCGATCTTTACACGCCCGACTGTTACGTTTCTCGATGAGCCATCCCTCCTGACTGCAAGGATCTCGCGTCCGGAGCTGAGTTCGGACAGGTATCCTGTTTTCCCGTCCGGCAGGACGATATAGGAATGGACCGGGCCCGCATTGACGCGAAACGGCCTGGAATTAACATATCTCGTCTCGAGCGTTTCGGAGTGGACCAGGAACGAGACTGACGACTGCGAGCCTATGAGCATGCCCTCTCCCAGTTCAAGCAGGGAGCATGTGTCCACGCAGACCCTGTCTCCCATTCCCGCCTGGTTCACAGATATTACTTCCGCCTCCTCAAGCGCGAATGACTTCGAGTGCTCCTCACCAATTCCTGTAAACTCGCTGAGTCCCGATGTAGACATGGGAGATATCAGTAGACCATCGACACCTTTTTCAAGCGTCTGCATGAACAGCCGCGCTTCGGATGTCGATTTGACTGAAGCAATCAGCTTCACCTTCCGTGCCGAACACTGGGCTATCAGGTTTTCGAGCGGTATGACCTTCCAGTCCCCAGTCTCGACTATCAGGAACTCGCCCTCAAGCTCGTCGTCCCCCGGCATGTCCTCGGCACTCCTGACTGTCAGAAGACGACCAACCCTGCGCCCTTCGATGAGTATGTTCCCGGCGTCAAGAACAATTGGTATGAAGTTGGCAGCCGATGTCAAATCCAGATCCTCCTTTCTCACGACTATCTCAGAATAACCGCGCTGCACCGACTCCAGCACGGTTCGATGCCTTTCGCCGGAGTCTTCAATGTTGTCCGCCCTGACCCAGAGAATAAGCCCGCTTTTCAACTGCGCACCAACATCTTCATTGCCTCTTCCTCGCTTTTTTTCTGGAACAGTATGGAGCTCATGGCTGCAGTGATCTTCTGGGGTTCGCTGTGCTGCCATATGTTACGTCCAATGGAGACACCCTTGGCTCCGGCCTTCAAAGCGCCTGCCACCATTGCAAGAACGGCACGGTCGGAATCAACCTTCGGTCCTCCGGCAATGAGTATCGGTGCAGGGCAGCCTTTCACTACCTCCCTGAAGGTCTGCTCATCGCCCGAGTAGTTGACCTTGACCACATCAGCGCCAATTTCCGCACCCACCCTGGCAACGTGCTTGACCAGATCGACATCGTACGGATCACCGATGTCCTTCCCTCTGGCGTACATCATGGCAAGCAGCGGCATCCCCCAGATCCTGCACTCCGCCACAACCGAACCCATGTCCTGCATCATCATCTCATCATCATCGGAGCCGACATTCACATGGACGGATACACCATCCGCTCCGAGCCGTATGGCCTCCTCGACGCTTGTCACAATCACCTTCTTGTTCGGGCGTGGTGAGAGGCTTGTGCTCGCGGACAGGTGAATAATCAGGCCGAGATCCTTTCCATATCCGCGGTGTCCGTGTTCGACCAAACCTTTATGTATGACAATTGCTGTCGCGCCACCAGATGCCACGCTATTAATTGTTTCCCGAATATCGACGATGCCCGGAATGGGGCCGTCTGAAATTCCATGGTCCATTGGGACAATGAGAGCGTTGCCTGAATTCCTTTCAAAAATCCTTTCAAGCCTGATATCTTTGCCTATCATGGTAAATCGTGTCAGGTTTCTAGACACACAACATATTTATACATTATTGTACAGATATATGCTCTGAAGTGCATGTGGGAAGATATCGCGCGTGAATTCGGCATCTATCCGGGACAATCGAAGGTCGCACGAATGATGATTAAGCTTGGACTCCGGGTCAGGGATGCGAAAATATACTGCGGGGATGTGAGGCTCAGCGACGTTTCAATTGCAAGATCCGCAGGCGTCGACAGGAGAGTAGTCCGCGCGACGGCGGAGACTATCAGCAAGGATCCGGAGCTGATGAAATTCTTCGGCAACCTGCAGCCAGTCGCGAATCTCAGCCATGTGGCGCACGAAATGAACTGGGGGACGGTTGAAATAAGCGTGGACAATGCGGATCAGCCTGGAATACTGGCCGAAGTATCCAAGATAATCGCGGATGCCGGAATAAGCATCAGGCAGGCCATTGTCGAAGACCCTGAACTCAACGAGGATCCCAAGCTGTATGTGGTCACAGGTTCGGAGGTGCCGGCCGAGCTTATTCCACTTCTGAAAAAAGCAAAGGGCGTCAGGGAACTGACGCTGAGATGACAGTGGTTGATGGCTGTGCCCCACTTCTCAGATACGCACCAGCTTCGGTTCACCCCTGATTCCGAATTCTATTGCCTCGGCCATCAGCTTCGCTCCGCTTATTGTGGTCACCAGCGGTATGCCTGTCTCCACAGCGACGCGCCTCATAATTGAACCGTCGCGGACGCTCCCCGATGCTATCCTGGGAGTGTTGATCACCAGTGCAACGTTGCGTGACCTCATCAGGCCTATGGCATCCGGTTTCAGATTCTCAGACAGCTTGTAGGCCCTTTCTGCACGGATCCCGTTCCTCTCAAGAAATTCCTGTGTGCCCCTGGTTGCGTATATGCCGAAACCAAGAGACATGAGTTTTGAGGCCACGGGCAGAAGCTGCTCCTTGTCCGCGTCCCTTACTGTCATGTAGACTGACCCGCTTGTTGGCAGCCTGTACCCTGCTGCGGTAAATCCCTTCCAGGCAGCCTCGGCATATGTCCTCCCGATGCCCATGACTTCGCCCGTGCTCTTCATCTCGGGGCCAAGCACGCTGTCCACGCCCCTGAGCTTCAGGAACGGGAACACTGAGACCTTAACCGCAACCTTTTCTCCGATCCTGCTCCTGAGATCGAATTCGTCCAGCCTGTGTCCGAGTATTGCTTTTGTCGCAATCTTTGACAGAGGTATGCCCGTAGCCTTTGAAACGAACGGCACAGTCCTGCTGGCCCTCGGGTTTGCCTCCAGGACAAACACCCTGCCTTCCCTGACCGCGAACTGGTAATTCGCAAGCCCCTTCACCTGGAGAGAGGAAGTCAGGAGGAGAGCCTGCCTCTCTATTTCGGCCACCTCTTCCCTGCTGAGAGTTTGCGGTGGCATCACCATTGTTGCGTCACCCGAGTGCACGCCGGCAGCCTCCACATGCTCCAGTATTCCTCCGATGAATGTGCCGGAACCGTCTGAAACAACGTCGACATCCACCTCCACCGCCCTTGAAAGGTACCTTTCAATAAGCAGGCCGTTGGAGCGCGATATTCCTGTGCTGCCGAGGTATGATTTCATCTGAGCCTCATCGAAAACAATCTCCATTCCCCTGCCTCCTATTATGTGAGACGGCCTGAGAATGAGGGGATATGAAAGCTCTCTGGCGCATTTAATTGCCTCTTCTGCGGAGAATGCCTCTAGGGAAGCAGGCTGCTCAAGGCCAAGGGCCCTGACAAAGTCGGAGAATTTCTTCCTGTTTCCTGCAAGGACAAGAGATGAAAGCGGTGTGCCGAGTATGTTAACCAGCGGCTCCCGGCCTATGTCCATGGCCGCGTTGAGTGCAGTCTGGCCGCCGAACTGGGTCATCACGCCAAAGGGCCTCTCCCGGCCGACTATATCCATTATGTCGCGCCTGGTTAGCGGTTCGAAGTACAGCCTCGAGCTCAGGTCAAAGTCTGTTGAGACGGTCTCGGGGTTGTTGTTGACAATGATCGCGTCAAACCCCTCCTCCCTGGAAGTCAACGCGGCGTGAACACAGCAGTAGTCAAACTCTATACCCTGGCCGATGCGAATCGGTCCGCCGCCGATTATCAGTATTCCCTTCCTGCCGGATTCCCTGACCTCGTCAACTCCCTGCGTTGTTCCGTAGTAGTAGGGGGTATGTGCCTCGAACTCTGCCGCGCAGGTATCCACCATCCTGTAGCACTTGGTATGGGGAGGTGCTTTGCCGGCAAGCTTCGCGATGTAGTCCGGGCTGAATCCGAGCTGGAGCGCTTCTGCAGTCGCACCATCCTTCCCGAGTCTCACCGATTCAGACACGCGGACCAGATGTTCCATCTTGTGGAGGAAGAATGCATTCCAGCCGCACTCCTTCCTTATCCTGGCAACTGGAAAGGATCTCCTGAGTGCTTCGATTATTGCATATACCCGCCTGTCGGAAGGCCTTCTGAGCTCCTCCACAATCGAGCTGTCCTTCCACTCTGCAACTTCACCCGTCTCAAGATCCAGGAGGCCGGTCTCGAGCGAGCGGAGCGCCTTAAGCATTGCCTCCTCGAATGATCTCCCAATCGCCATCGTCTCCCCGGTGCTTTTCATCTGCGTGCCTATTCTCCTGTCGGCAAATCTGAACTTGTCAAATGGCCAGCGGGGGATCTTTACGACAACATAGTCAAGCGCGGGCTCGAATGCGGCCATAGTCTTCTTTGTGATTGCGTTCTCGATCTCGTCCAGACGCAGGCCGAGCGCTATTTTAGCCGCAATCCGGGCGATTGGATAGCCAGTGGCTTTCGAGGCTAGCGCAGAGCTTCTTGAAACCCTGGGATTGACTTCAACCACCCTGAATTCCCTTGTGCGCGGGTGAACGGCTAACTGCACATTGCATGCGCCCTCTATGCCAAGAAGCTCGACAATCCTGAGGGCTGAGCTGCGGAGCAACTGGTGTTCCCTGTCGCTCAGTGTCTGAGACGGGGCAACCACGATGCTCTCCCCTGTGTGAATACCCATCGGGTCGAGGTTTTCCATGCTGCAGATTATGATGCTGTTTCCGGCCGAATCCCGAACGACCTCGTACTCGTATTCTTCCCAGTTCAGTATGCTTTCCTCAACTATGACCTGGCCTATCCTGGAACTCGCGAGTCCCGTCCCGACAACGTATTCGAGCTCTTCATCGCTGCGGACTATGCCACTGCCGGTTCCGCCGAGCGTATATGCTGACCGTATCATCACTGGGTATCCGCCAAGCTCCTCCACCAGCTTCCTTGAATCTGCAAGTGAGGTGCATGTGAAGCTCTTTGCAACAGGAAGTCCTCCCTTGATCATCGCTTCCCGGAAAAGCTCCCTGTCCTCGGAAGCCGCAATGGCGGCCTGGTTTGACCCGAGCAGCCTGACATTGTGGTCGGACAGCACCGATTTCTCCGACAGCTCAGAACAGAGATTGAGTGCTGTCTGGCCGCCCATGCCGCTGAAAATGCCGTCTATCTTCTCCTCCACAATGATGCGCCTTACAGTCTCGGCATCCATTGGCTCGATGTAGACGGTGTCGGCAATCTCCCTGTCGCTCTGGATTGTGGCCGGATTGGAATTGAGCAGGACCACATGAACACCCTCCTCCCTTGCCGCCTTGCATGCCTGGCTGCCTGAAAAATCAAATTCGGCTGCCTGGCCGATAACTATCGGCCCAGACCCAATGACAAGCACTTTTCTCAGTGTCGGGTCGAGGGGCATTTCAGACACCACGCTCCACTATTTTCTTGAATGCATCGTATATGAAAGTAGTATCGGAGGGGCCTGGCCCGCCCTCGGGGTGATACTGTGTTGTGATGACGCGCCCGTTGCTGTGCTGAAGGCCCTCAACCGTCCAGTCATTCAGACTTCTCTGACTTACGTTCAGCGGTGTGCCGGACAGGGATTCTTCATCGACGCCGAAGCCGTGGTTCTGTGAAGTGATGTAGACCTTTTCACCGAGCCTCACCGGATGGTTTATTCCCCTGTGGCCGAACTTGAGCTTGTAGGTGCGCGCCCCCTGGGAAAGCGCAACAAGCTGGTGCCCCAGACATATGCCGAGGACAGGATACTCTTCACACAGGCGACGGAGAGAAGTCAGTGTCTGTGACATACCCGGATGGGACGGATCGCCTGGGCCGCTTGAAACAACAATGCATTCTGGCGACAGGGACTTGATACGAGCAAAGGTGGCTGAATGCGGAACAACGTACGTCTCGAATCTTGAGGATATGTCGCGAAGGAGGTTCTTCTTCATCCCGCAATCGATTATGACAGCCCTCGGTCCACTCCCAAACGGGCCCCTTGTTCTAGCAGTGCTGACCTCGCCGACAAGGTTCTCCTCCCACACGTTCTTCATGCGCTCCATCTCCCTCAGCCTGATTTCCCCGCGGCCAATGTCCGGGCCGGGGATGATCATGCCCTTCATTGTACCTGCTGTCCTCACCTTCTGCACGAGGCTTCTTGTGTCGATCCCCTCTATTCCAGGAACACGGTGCTTCCTAAGGAAATCACTGAGTGTTGCGCCGACGCCTGACGGCGCCGATGCGCACTCTGAAACAACAATTCCACGTACCTGCGGGCCTTTTGACTGAAGTGTTTTGGAAGTGAACCTGTAGTTTCCAATCAGTGGGTAGCTGAAGACAAGCAACTGGCCCCGGTACGACGGGTCTGTGACAGACTCTTCGAAGCCGGTCATCGAGGTTGAAAAAACTACTTCGCCGTACGCCTCTGAAACATGGCCGAAAATACTGCCCTCATAAGAAGTTCCGTCCTCGAGCAGCAGAAGGCCTGCGTTTTTCAATTGAGATACCTTTGATGCATTCACATCCGGTACTTATTAGTTTTCGAGATTCCGTGATCCATGAGGACTCGACAGCCGTGACAGGAACAGCTGGACTGCCCGATGTGAGGCAGGGAATATTCAGAGAAAGTTGCCGCGCCTGATCACAACTGCAAGACCGGCTGCAGACAGTACACACACAACAGCTCCGACTGCGGAGAAGACAAACTGGTTCAGTGCGCTCGGCGAACTCGCATTCAGGCCCCCTGAGGGGTTATCGGACTGGAAAAGCACTGGGCCAGTTGTTATGGAATATGATGAAGCCGGATGGGCCGCCTGCATTATGAGCGTGAACAGTACAATGACCACTATGGCCGCAAGTACGGTTGTGCTCGTCAGATTCATGACAGTACCCAGCAGATTTCGGATTATTTATTTGTTGCCCATAGATCCTCAATCGCAAAACAACCAAAGCGGACTATGCCTCGAGCCTGGCGCTTTTCTTGTGCTTCCTGGCATCCACCCTCATTGACTTCATTTCCTTGACCATCCTCTCCAGCTTGTACAGAAGGTCCTGGACTGTTTTCAGCGGCTCCCAGTCAATTGACTTGGCTACAAACAGCTTGTCCACC